>NZ_JAWJYP010000013.1:0-88633 GCF_033063275.1 Nitrosomonas sp. Is37
GATCATCACAGGGGGTGGGTTCTTGCTTCTTTGGCTTCATCAATTCACCAGAAATTAGGGGTCAATAGTATTAATTCTGGCAAATTCCATACCTTTTGAATATCCCTCAATGCCAATATTTATGCTGGTTTCTATAGTATTTCAGGGGCGACTAAGTAGTGTCGCACGAACAAAATGAATTTCCATCAAATTATTAACGGTCGAAGCAAATTTGCACTCAGCTCTCAAATCTTGACAGTAGAGCACACCACACAACAATTTCTTTATAGTTCAGCAGTTTATGAATATAAATTAAGGTTAAAGAATTAGATATATACTTTTCTATAACTCGTTAGTATACCAGAAAGCAATCTTAGATATTTCTTACAGTAACAAAAATTCCAAATTACTTTAATTCTTCGCTGGAGCATACGGCTTACAATAAACCCTTGCAGGAAAAGCTTCACTGCGACGCGAGTTTTTAATGACATCTCCCCCATTTTTTATACAAGCCATTGTTGACTTATCAAGGCTAGCAAAATACTCATTAGTTCCAGGAGGTGAAGAGATGGGAGCCACTTCGTCTCGGATCCGCTTGCATGTTTCTGGCTCATCCTCTGCAATCACATCAGTAGTCATTGGAGGTAAAGAGCATAACCGACAGGGATCACCCACACAAAGACATCCCTTACATGATGCCTGTACCAAAGTAGCTAATGAGCTTAAAAAAATACTTAATATTAGTACAATTAATACTCGTATTAAATCAACCAGTTTTAGTTGCATAAAATGATCTCCAAAAATATTTATTCCCAATGTCAGGCAAGAACTGCTGGACAACAAATCGAGGTAATAAAAGAACGATTACGGTATTTTAAACAAAAGGTTGCAGAAGCTGAATAGGGACTCGAAATTGTTTACGAAAAATCAAAAGAAACAAATGCGAGAATGAAATTAGCAAAAAAAAGTAGAATGAGCTCTCAATAAGCTCACTCAAGAATGGAGGAAACGAAAAAACAATAGATAAAAATGAATACGAAAATTATTCAAATGGATGCCTAGAAACGATAGTTTCGTCACGATCAGGACCCGTCGAAATCATATCTATCGGTACCTCACAGATTTCTTCCAGCCTTTTTAGATAATTTTGTGCTGCTTTCGGTAATTGCTCAAAATCTCTTAATCCTTGGGTACTCTTGGTCCATCCAGGCATCTCTTCATAGATAGGTTCACAGGCTATCAACTCTTCAGCGCCTACTGGTAAAATGCTAAGAGATTTTTCCATGGCAGTATTACTGCTATTTAACTTATATCCTACGCAAAGCTTCAAGGTTTCAAGGCCATCAAGAACATCTAATTTGGTAATACATAAGCCCGATACGCCATTGATCTGGGTAGAACGTTTCATTGCTACTGCATCAAACCAACCACAACGGCGGCGACGCCCTGTTGTTGAGCCGTACTCGTTACCACGAGAAGCTAAATACTCACCTACATCATCGTTAAGCTCAGTAGGAAATGGCCCCGAGCCCACGCGAGTCGTATACGCTTTAGTAATACCCAGAACATAATGCAACATCTGTGGCCCTACCCCACTGCCGGATGCTGCCGCACCAGCAATACAATTGCTAGATGTCACAAAAGGATAAGTGCCATGATCAATATCTAGCAACGCTCCCTGGGCGCCTTCAAACAGAAGGTTATTACCTTCTTTATTGGCTTCAAATAGCAATTGCGGCACATCTGCTACCATAGGCCTAATACGCTCAGCCTCAGTGAGGCTTTCATCAATTGTCTTATTAAGATCGACTATAGGCGCTTGGTAATAATTTCTCAAAATAAAATTATGATAATCGAGTATTTCTTCTAGTTTAACAATAAATCTCTCACGGCAAAGTAAATCTTGCAAACGTATTGCACGTCGCGCAACTTTATCTTCATAAGCTGGGCCAATACCACGACCAGTAGTGCCAATTTTGTCTGAACCTCTAGCTATTTCTCGCGCATTATCAAGCGCAATGTGATGAGGTAATATGAGCGGACAAGCTTCACTAATTCGCAATCTTTGACAAACATCGATGCCTGCCTTCTCAAGCATATCAATTTCTTCAAGCAAAGCCTGCGGAGAAAGTACTACTCCATTACCAATATAGCAAACAACGTTCTCGCGCAAAATTCCAGAAGGCACAAGGTGCAAAACAGTTTTTTTGTTGCCGATTACCAACGTATGACCAGCATTATGGCCACCCTGAAAGCGAACGACACCTGCTGCATGATCAGTTAGCCAATCGACTACTTTGCCTTTCCCTTCATCTCCCCATTGTGTTCCAATGACTACTACATTTTTGGTCATATCTCAGAATTCCTTCATCTTGATGTATATGGACAATTTATATTCCCACTACTTGCCATACACCATTGTGCAAGATAATCTTCCTGTCATAGTAGAGGGTATTTTCTTCGCTTTCACTTCCAGGCAATTCTGTTATAACGATATGACCTTCATTTCTCAACTGCTCAATTATTTTTTCCAGTGTTTTATCATCTCTTTTGTAAGGCGCCAGAATTCCTTTAGAGCATGTATCTGATCTGACTAACCTCGACAATTCACGTAAATCCATACTGAAGCCTGTAGCCGGCCTCGCTCTTCCAAACGCTTTGCCTATTTCATCGTACCGTCCTCCCAATGCAATAGCGTTAGCGCTTCCTTGCGTATAAGCTGCAAATACCATACCTGTGTGATAATGATAGCCGCGCAGATCAGATAAATCGAAAGTTATTGTATCTACATATGTCTTTAACTCTTCTTCAACCACCTCAAGCTGATCTAGTGCATTTTCGATTTCTGGATAATCAGGTAGCGTTTTACGAGCGTATGCAAGTATTTTTTTACCACCATATAATTCAGGAAGAAGCATCAGAGCATCTCGAATATGCTTATCTAGCCGTTTATCAAGCCCAGTGCATAGAAGCTCCCTCAGAGCAGCTGTATCTTTAGTTTGTAATACATTGTACAAATCCACTTCAAACTCAGGGAGAATCTCTGAATCCTTAATCAAACTTCGGAAAATATCTACATGACCCAGATCGAGATGAATTTTGTCAACCCCAGACACTGCAAGACATTTCAACATTAAACGTTGAATCTCAAGA
This sequence comes from Nitrosomonas sp. Is37, assembly GCF_033063275.1. NCBI lineage: Bacteria > Pseudomonadati > Pseudomonadota > Betaproteobacteria > Nitrosomonadales > Nitrosomonadaceae > Nitrosomonas > Nitrosomonas sp. Is37. The sequence goes on from NZ_JAWJYP010000013.1 coordinate 3,133, forward strand.
TCACTTTCCAGACTAGAGTGACCATATAATTCCGCCCCGATCTGAAAGGGTTCACGAGTACGTGTAATTTCGCAAGGAACAGCATGTAACACGCTATTTGCATAGCAAAGACGAGTCACTCCTTTAGCATTCAGTAAATGTGCATCTATGCGTGCAGTTTGGGGTGTACTATCTGCGCGCAACCCCATCATTCTTCCGCTTAATTGATCTAACACTTTAAACATGCGCAGATCCATATCACTGCCACTGCCTGACAATAATGATTCCACGTACTCCAATAATGGTGGAATAACAAACTGATAGCCATGTACAAGAAGTAAATCCAAAATGCAGCGACGCATTTTTTCGATACGTAATGCCTCGGACGGCAGAACATCTTCGACATATTCAGGGAGAAACCAGTTACGCATTCTTGTAATGATTTAGGAGTTGCTTAATTTATCAACTACCAAGCAAAAGAGAAGGTTATAAGAATTTAATTCACTAAATAGAGCACTATTAGCCCTATTACCATTGACGTCAATCCAATGAATCGGATCTGATTATCTTCCAATTCAACAAGTTTTCTAAAAGTATCACGCCAAGCATTAGGGAATGTAAAAGGAAAAATACCTTCCAATACCAACATTAATGCAATGGCCATCAGAAAGATATCCCACATACAACGGTATCTCCAACAAAATTCTTGATGATCCAGCGTTTTCCATAATGAAATCTACTCACCAGATCAAATTCTCCCAAAACTGAGCAAAAAGATCAAAACACTGTTCAAAGTGTTTTGACCTGACTTTTATTTTTTACTTACTGCGTTATTTTTACTTTCTGCACTATTCAAATATTTAAAAAATTCTGAGTTGGGTTCAAGCACTAATATATCCCCTTTTTCCTTAAAGGAATTTTTATAGGCCTCCAGGCTTCGGTAGAACGCATAAAACTCTGGATTCTTTTCGAAGGTGCCTGCATATGTAGCAGCAGCCTGGCCATCACCTTCCCCCATAATCTTCTGAGCGTCACGATAAGCTTCAGCCAATATTACTTCACGTTGCCGATCAGCATCCGCACGGATCTTTTCAGCTTCCGCAGCACCAGTTGAACGCAATTCATTTGCTACCCGTTTTCGTTCAGCTTCCATCCTGCGATACACTGAATCGCTAACCTCTTGGGGTAAATCAACACGTTTCAAACGCACATCAACCACTTCAACACCGATTTTTTTTGCATCCACATTTGCTTTCTGACGCATGATTTCCATGATCCTATCACGCTCACCAGAAACCACTTCATGCACAGTGCGGTTACCAAACTCGTCACGCATACTCGAATTCACTGTTTGTACCAATCGAGTCCGTGCTAATGCTTCATCTCCTCGCACACTAATATAGTATTGCTTCACGTCAACGATACGCCATTTCACAAAAAAATCTACCAAAACGTTTTTCTTTTCTGAAGTAATAAAGCGTTCCGGCTCTTCTGTATCCAAAGTGAGTATGCGTGAATCAAAGTAACGTACATTCTGCGCTACAGGAATCTTAAAATACAACCCTGGCGAAGTTTTTACATCAACCACTTCCCCCAGTTGAAATAAAATTGCTTGTTCGCGCTCATCAACAATAAATATTGCAGAACCTCCCACTAAAACTAATACAGCGACTATGCCCGATAATATTGATGATAATTTTCCCATTTTTATCTTACCTCTCGTTCACGACTGCGAAATGATTCACGTGTACGCGTGCTCACATCAGGAGCTTCTGGAGCTGTTGGCGTGGGCATTGTCATGGGTGGTTTCGAGATGCCACCTTCCCTTTGAATCAATTTATCTAATGGTAAATACAACAAGTTACTACCACTTTTCTGATCAATCAGAATTTTACTCGTATTGGAAAGAACCTGTTGCATCATATCTAAATATAGACGATTGCGCGTCACGACTGGTGCTTTACTATATTCGACGAGAATCTTGTCGAAACGACTGACATCACCTTCTGCGCTTGAAATAACACGCTGCTGATATCCACTCGCCTCTTCCAATAAACGTGCCGCAGCACCTCTTGCTCTAGGAATCACATCGTTGGCATAAGCCTGACCTTCATTACGTTGCCGCTCTCTATCTTGTCCAGCCTTAACTGCATCATCGAATGATGCCTGCACTTGTTCTGGTGGCTGTGCATTCTGCATCGTTACTCTACTGATAGTAATACCTATCTGATAGCGATCCAGAATAGTTTGCATTATTTGTGTTGCCCGGGCGGCTACTTCCTCACGCCCCTCGTACAATACAAAATCCATTTTGCTTTTTCCGATAATTTCACGTATAGCCGTTTCGGCGATTTGCAACACGGCATTGTCTGGATCACGATTATTAAACAAGAAGTTCTCAGGATTATTTAAAATGTATTGGACAGCAAACTGAATATCAATAATGTTTTCATCATCGGTCAACATCAACGACTCTTTCAGCACTTTGCTTCTGACATTATTCCGATAACCAATTTCTATCGTGCGCACTTGGCTAACGTTAACAGTTTCCACTTTCTCAATCGGGTAAGGCATATGCCAACGCAACCCCGCTTGAGTAGTATCAACATGCTTACCGAAGCGAAGCACGACACCGCGCTGACCCTCATCTACAATGTAAAAACCGCTGGCAGCCCAAACAACTAGCAGCAAGAAGATGATGACCATGATATTACCACTAATTTGTCTTTTTGGACCCTCTCCTCCAGGACCCTCACCACCATCGCCCTTTCGGCCAAAAAGCTCATTAATTCTTTTGCTGACATTACGCAGCACATCATCCAGATCTGGAGGGTTAGAATTGCCTTTTCTTCTTCCCCATTGAGGATCATTTAATCCCATGATAATTTAATCCTTCCTCTCGTTCTAAAAAAGGTGTAGCACTGCTATCGTTCACTCTCCCAGCTTCCAAGAAGCTCTCTCTTAAGTCTACAGAATTCTGCGCAATCGCTTCTGCCAGGGCCAATCTAACAAATTCTAGCCCATCGCCGGTCTTAGCACTTAGCTGAATAGATATTATTCTACCATACTCATCCCGCTTATAATCTGCAGTCCTGCTTGATTCGGCACGATCGATTTTATTCAATACCAAAATTTGTGGAATGGTTTCTGCTCCAATTTCTTTAAGCAGTTTATTTACTTCTGCAATGTGCTCATTACGGGATGAATCAACCGCATCAACTACATGTAAAAGTATATCAGCTTGTACTGTCTCTTCTAACGTAGCGCGAAATGCAGCAACCAAAGTGTGAGGCAGTGCACGAATAAACCCAACCGTATCTGAAATAACCAATCCCCCGCAGTTTGGAATAAATAATCTACGTGTCGTCGTATCTAGCGTAGCAAATAATTGATCAGCTGCATATGCCTGAGAACGGGTTAGGCTATTGAACAGAGTTGACTTACCTGCATTAGTATAGCCAACAATAGATACAGACATCACCTTGGTACGCTGCCTCGCCCGTCGCTGGATTTCTCGCTGGCGTTGAAGCTCTATGAGTTTCTCTCTCAGAAATTTAACTCTCTTGGTAAGTAACCGTCGATCTGTTTCAAGCTGCGTTTCACCTGGACCGCGCAAACCTATCCCACCTTTTTGTCGCTCCAAGTGCGTCCACCCTCGTACTAACCGTGATGCAAGATGTTCTAACTGAGCAAGTTCAACCTGCAATTTACCTTCACGGCTTTTAGCACGCTGCGCAAAAATATCAAGAATTAAGCTCGTACGATCAATAACACGACACTGAAGCCGCTCAGTTAGATTTCGCTGTTGTATCGGGGAAAGATCATGATTGAATATTACCAGTGATGCGCTAGTCCGACTCAAAATTTGATAGATTTCATCTAATTTACCACTGCCAACGAAAGTTGCAGGATCAGGCCGTGAGCGCTTTCCTTCCACGACAGCTAAAACTATGAGCTGATCACTCATAGCAAGCTGACGCAATTCTTCTAAGCTTTCTTTATCACTATCGCCTAGATTGAGACCCACTAAGATAGCAGTGTTATTCTTATCTGTTATTAGCTCTGTGTGATCAATCATCACGTAAAACTGGTGTTTCAATTGGGAAAGTAACAGCCCTAGCTGGAACTACTGTAGAGATCGCGTGTTTATATACCATTTGTGTAACTGAATTTTTTAATAGCACAACGTATTGATCAAATGAATCAATATGTCCTTGCAATTTAATACCATTGACCAAATAAATAGATACTGGAATATGTTCCTTCCGTAGAATATTTAAAAATGGATCTTGCAACAACTGCCCCTTAGCACTCATGAACAACCCTCCCTGTTTTGTTTCTAATCATCTCTAATTTTAATTATTAGATAAGAGACTCTACTTTATTTTTCTAAGTTGGCCACATCCGCCCAACAGGATTACCATCGAAATATACAAATAGTAGAATAAGATATTGCAACCGGATATTAACAAATGCAAGAGGTATATTTGAAAAAAATTTAAATGCTGAGTTTGGCAAAGGCAAATAAAGTTAGTATTAGTGCAAATGAGGACCAAGCTTATCAGAATTTAGGCATTTATCCTAAGAACAGCCTATATGCTGGGTTATTGCTTTCATCCCAATATCTATATCCAAGATTGTCAAGAAAATTTTTAAAATCAGTTTTTTCACCGGGTGGCACCTCCATTCCTACCAATACACGCCCAAAATCAGCCCCATGGTTGCGATAATGAAACAAACTGATATTCCAAAGATGGCTCATATTATTAAGAAAATTCATTAAAGCACCTGGCCTATCAGGAAATTCAAAACGATAGAGAATCTCATTCTTGACATCCCTGGAACGCCCTCCTACCATGTAACGAATATGCAACTTTGCCATTTCATTGCCGCTCATATCTTCGGTACGCAATCCACTTGCTTCCAGACTCCCGATCAGATTAAGTGCTTCTTCACGATTATGAACCGAAACCCCAACAAATACATGCGCTTCTTTAGGATCTGCATAGCGATAATTAAATTCAGTAATACTCCTTGTCCCTAACAAGGCACAAAATTTCTTGAAACTACCAGGCTCTTCAGGAATCCTAACCGCCATCAGTGCTTCACGTTGCTCTCCTAGCTCTGCACGTTCAGAGACATGACGTAAACGATCAAAATTCATGTTGGCACCTGACGCTATCGCTACGAGTTTTTTATGAAGTAATTTTTCACGTTCAACATAGGCCTTTAGTCCAGCAACAGAGAGCGCTCCAGAGGGCTCAAGAATGGCACGGGTATCTTCAAATACGTCTTTAATAGCCGCACAAATAGCGTCCGTATCCACTAGAATAATCTCATCAACCAACTCTTTACACAGACGAAAAGTTTCCTTACCAACATGTCTAACTGCCACACCATCAGCAAATAATCCTACTTGCGAAAGTTTAACGCGACGCCCTTTCTGTAACGAACGATACATAGCATCTGAATCAACTGGCTCGACTCCGACAATCTTGATTTCCGGGTATAGTCTTTTTACATAGGCGGCAACCCCGGAAATAAGTCCTCCTCCTCCTACCGGCACGAATATGGCGTGAATTCCTGCTCCATGCTGGCGTAAAATCTCCATACCAATTGTCCCCTGCCCTGCTATTACATCTGGGTCATCATAAGGATGAACAAAAGTAGCATCTTCTTGCTGCGTAAGCTCTAAGGCATGTTCATATGCATCATTATATGAATCACCATAGAGTAACACCGTGGCGCCAAGTGCCATCACTGCATTGATTTTGATCTGAGGAGTCGTCACTGGCATCACAATCGTAGCAGAACAGTCCAATTTCTGAGCAGCTAATGCTACACCTTGCGCATGATTACCAGCCGAAGCGGCAATCACACCACGTTTGAGCATGGCAGAGGATAACTTTGCCATTTTATTGTAAGCGCCACGCAGCTTGAACGAGAATACTCGCTGCATGTCTTCTCGTTTCAAAAATACTTGGTTATGAATGCGTGCTGAAAGATTAACTGCCTCCTCTAGTGGTGTTTCTATAGCGACATCATAAACACGGGCGGTAAGCACTCTTTCGAGATAATCATTCCTCATAAGATTACGCTTTGGAAATGGTAAACAAAGTTAAGAGCATGGATTTGCATGGATTTACAAGATGTGCAGATTCTATCATGCTAAACGAATTGCAATCGGTAAGAGGCAAAATCTCATAATTATTTAAATGAAAAATGAAGCAATATCACCACTAATTGTTGATACATGCCAAAGTTAGGAAATTCTACTAGAACGAGAAAGTGAAAATGCTATAAAAACTGAAGATTTCATAACGTAATCCCCTCATACTTGACACGCTGACACGTCTTACCAAGAATGAGACCGATCAACAAGCTACATGCAAAGAGTAACTACTGACAAAATTGTTGACTTACTTGAAAGACAAATAAAATACATCAAATTACCTAAGGCGTGACTTTTAAATAATTATACGCTAAGGAACAGCATTGGACTAACACTATGTTTGTTGCGACATCAACAACGCTAACTCCATTGCCAGAATCATCCTCAAAATTTACTTTAGGCAGTTAAAGTCATTCTAAATACAAAAAAATAAACTTTTATTGATGAGAAATAAACTGAAAATTCAAACTCAACACAATATATTTTTTTGAAATTTTTAAATTAAAGGATAAAGAACTACTCATTGTAATGCTAGAAAATAAAAATTCCTTACAAATTCACCCAGATCATCATGAGCCTGGGTGAATCAGAAGGTATTTCAAAAATTCCAGATTATTTCTAATCCAAGCGCATTCTTTAAGACCATTTATTCAAATGGCTGAGGTCTTGGGGTTGCATTATTAGAAGGTGGCAAAATAGGTAATTTGAAATCAGGTTGTTTACCAGTCAGTGTTTTCAAGAAGGCCACAATATTGGCAATTTCTTCTTTGCTGAACTCGCGGTTAACTTGGATCTTGCCCATAGTATTTACCGCTTCTTCTAGCGTTGCAGCACCACCATCATGGAAATAAGGGTATGTCATTTCTACATTTCGTAATGTAGGCGCCTTAAATACAAAACGATCTTCTTCCTTACCTGTCACATCCATGCGACCTATTGCAGCACTTTTTGTTTCATAAGGTTTATAAACACCCATTTTTTCAAATGAATTCCCACCAACTGCTGGACCGTTGTGACATTTTGCACAACCTGCACTCTTGAATAATGTGTATCCATCCAATTCTTCCTTAGTCAGCGCACCTTTATCACCTTCGAGCCATTTATCAAAACGAGAATCCGGTGTAACCAAAGTTTCCTCAAAGGTTGCAATCGCGGTAGTAATTCGATCTATATCAACTCCCTCCGAACCAAAAGCCTTCTTAAATTGTTGCTGATATTGAGGCATAGAGTTAATCACTTTTACCGCCATTTCATGAGTGGAAGCCATCTCGCCAGGATTAGCAATGGGTCCGCCTGCCTGTTCTTTGAGATCCTTTGCACGTCCATCCCAAAACTGCGCCAGATTCATGCTCGCATTCAGCACAGTAGGTGCATTGATCGGACCTTGTTGCCATTTATGGCCAATGGAAGTTTTAATGTTATCAGTACCTCCCATGCCCAAATTGTGGCAGGAATTACAGGAAATAAAACCAGATTTTGACAATCGGGTATCAAAAAATAACATCTTCCCAAGCTCAACCATTTCGGCATTTTCTGGTTTTACCGGTTTAATGGGCTGTATCGGCTCGTTAGCAGCAAAAACATGCCCGGACATAAACATTACACCAATCGATAATAGCGAGGCAGTTAGCTTACGCATCATCATTGAGAATCTCCTAAAAAAACACGGCTGTAATGGCGCAGCCGGTTACGCCTAAATGTACTCTCTCAAAATAAAATTCATTAAAAATAGCTGGTTGTAATTTACTTAGCTCATTTTAGGTCATCTACTTTTATATCACTGGCAAAAACTCATTTTTTCTGCCTTTTCACAGAAGCAGCAGTCTTCGAAATAATTTGATCGCCTTCTACATAACCGTAATCACAACCTTGTCCAATATCACAATTAAGCAAGTGAGATAGCTCTATAAGCGCCTGCCGATAGACTTGACGCTTAAATTCCACAACTGAGTCAAGCTCCACCCAATATCGATTCCACCGCCATGCATCAAATTCAGGGTGTGGACTTTTTCTGAGCGATACATCGGTATCACGCCCAAGTAAGCGTAGCAAAAACCAAATCTGTTTCTGACCCTTGTAGCTTCTGCGCCATTCACGCCTTATCCAGCATTCTGGTACGTCATAACGCAGCCACTCCCGAGTGCGCCCCAAAATTTCTACGTGATAGGGTTGTAGCCCTACCTCTTCAGTTAATTCTCGATACATCGCCTGTGTTGGGGTTTCACCTGATTTAATGCCCCCCTGAGGAAATTGCCAAGAATCCTGCTTGACACGTTTCCCCCAGAAAACTTCATTTTTCGAATTCAGTAGAATAATTCCAACATTAGGACGATATCCGTTACGGTCTATCATTTGATTCATCCGTCATTTGAGACGTCAATTACCAGCCATTTTTCCATACTTTTTCCTAGATTAAAAGTCATCATAAAACAAAAAATCAGGACATACCTTCCTTTAATTTTTTCATCTCTCCCTTTCTTAAAACTGGATATGATAGTCGCAGTGAGTTTAAACCACATAGGTAACCAACTTTTTCAGGGTAAAATTACTCTTTCTTATTTTTAATATAACGATAAAACATACGGAATCAATACCCCATGCGTGTTTCTCAATTCTTTATTTCAACGCTCAAAGAAGCTCCTACAGAAGCTGAATTGATCAGCCATAAACTGATGCTCCGGGCTGGTCTCATCAAACGCCTTGGCAGTGGCCTTTATACCTGGATGCCTTTGGGTTTGAAGGTTTTGCGAAAAATCGAGTTCATTATTCGCGAGGAAATGAACAAAAGTAGTGCGATTGAGCTTTTAATGCCCGCAGTTCAGCCTGCAGAACTCTGGCAAGAAACTACCCGCTGGGAATTATTCGGGCCACAAATGTTGAAAATCCAGGATAGACACCAACACAATTATTGTTTTGGTCCTACTCACGAAGAAGTAATCACAGATATAGCACGCAGGGAAATCAAAAGCTATCGCCAATTACCTCTAAACTTTTATCAGATCCAAACCAAATTTCGCGATGAAATTCGCCCTCGTTTTGGCGTCATGAGAGCGCGTGAATTTATAATGAAAGACGCCTACTCATTTCATGCCGACCTGAAAAGTCTGGAGCAAACCTATCGTCTGATGCATGACACATATAACCGCATATTTACCCGTATCGGCCTGAATTTTCGGGCTGTGGCAGCAGACGCTGGCGCGATGGGCGGTAGCAGTTCACATGAGTTCCATGTACTAGCAGATTCAGGTGAAGATGCGATTGCTTTCTGTCCCAATTCGGATTATGCAGCTAACATCGAATTAGCCGAGGCCATTTCTTCTGGAAAAGCTCGCGAGACACCAGATGGCGTAAAGCAAAGAATTTCAACACCCGACCAAAAAACCTGTGAGGAAGTTGCAAATTTTCTTGGTATTCCCATACAAAAAACCGTAAAAACATTGGCTATTACCGCAGATGATCATTTTTATCTCTTGCTGCTACGTGGTGACCATCAGCTAAATGAAACAAAAGTTAGAAAAATCCCATTTTTAAGCAATTTCGAATTGGCAAGTGAAGAAAGAATTCTAGCTGAAATTGGCTGTCGGCCAGGTTATATCGGGCCTGTTGGATTGGAAAAATGCATCATCGCTGACAAAGCTGTTATGGAAATGAGTAATTTCGTCTGCGGCGCAAATGAGGAAGGTTTTCATTTCACTCATGTCAATTTTGAACGTGATTTGAAATTACCTGATCATATTTTTGATATCCGCAATGTCGTTGCGAGGGATCTATCACCAGATGGTAAGGGAGCATTGGAAATTTGCCGGGGCATTGAGGTGGGTCACATTTTTCAATTACGCACAAAATACTCAGAAAAAATGAAAGCTACCTACCTGGATGAATCCGGGCAAATAAACGTAATGGAAATGGGATGCTATGGCATCGGGGTGTCGCGCATTGTAGCAGCAGCCATTGAGCAGAATCATGATGAGCACGGCATCATATTTCCCCTTGCGATTGCTCCCTTCCAACTTGCAATTATCCCAATCGGTCTGAAAAAAAATCCACAAGTACAAGCTGAGACCGAAAGGCTGTATCACGAACTTTCAGCAGCCCATATTGAAGTAATTATAGATGATCGTGATGAACGTCCTGGTGTAATGTTTGCTGACATGGAATTAATAGGCATTCCCCATAGAATCGTTATCAGCGAGCGAGGCCTAAAAGATGCCACGATAGAATATCGTGGACGACGTGATGAAAAATCTCAAATGATCCCTCTGAAGGAGATTACTTCATTTGTCATTTCAAAGATATGTGGAAACTGATTGGCTTTGTTGTAATTCTTACTCCGCCAATTGCTCAGGCAGGCGCCCAAATGCATGAACCTTTGTCCGCCAGTACCAGAACAGTATTACAAAGGGCTGTGAGCGATCAGGCCATTTCGCATTTTATTACACTGCCCGAGGCAGAAAGTAAGGCTTGGCTTACTACCATGTCTGAACAATTAAAAAAGCACATGCCCGATCAAAACGAGCGCGACAACTTCCTCACTACGGTTCATTACGAGGCCACCCGTGCAGGGCTCGATCCACAATTAGTGTTGAGTATTATTCAGGTCGAAAGCGGTTTCAGAAAATATGCTATATCAACCGCAGGTGCGCGCGGCTATATGCAAATCATGCCCTTCTGGGTTGATGCCATTGGCAGCAAAGAGCATAATCTCTTCCATCTACGGGTCAATTTACGTTATGGATGCACGATTCTGCGTCACTACCTTGATATTGAGAGAGGGAATTATTTTCGTGCTCTCGGAAGATATAACGGAAGTCTAGGACAAGCAACCTATCCAGAGCTTGTATTTAATGCGTGGCGCAAATATTGGCACTACCCTATAACCCAAGGGTTAGCACAGAATTAGCAAAATTTCTACTCAGCATGAAGGGGATCAGCTGCCTTCGATGGACTCGTGCTTCCTAAATAATTCTGTATGAATTTTTCAATATCCTCTCGTGTAAGTAATCCAATCTTTCGTGCTGCTGGTTTACCAGTAGGGTCAAATAAATAGGTACTTGGCAGCATCGATAGCTCATCAAGCTGCGAAGCAATCTCTCTGTTACCGAAAACGATCGGATAAGGAACAGACATTGCTTCAGTAAATTTTATTACAGTTTCCGTATCTGCATAATCCATTGCGATGCCAATGATCATGACATCATTCCGCTCTTCATAAAGCGAGATCAGATCGGGAATTTCCTCCAAACAAGGAGGACACCAGGTTGCCCAGAAATTTACCAGCACCCACTTTCCTCTATAATCGCTTAATTGATGTATTTTTCCCTTGCTATCCTCAAATCTGAACTGGAATTCTTCTGCCTGAATATAAAAAGATAGGAAATTCAATAAAAGAAATAAGCAAGGGAAAAAGCGTTTCATTTCATCAGACCTGCGGATGGGCTTTCTCAAGCTTGCTATACAGTTTATTGAATGCGCTGAGATAAGCTTTAGCAGAAGCAACTACAATATCTGTATCTGCTCCATGACCATTTACGATTCTGCCGGACTTCTGCAATCTGACAGTCACCTCACCTTGTGCATCTGTTCCACTGGTAATATTATTCACCGAAAATAATTGTAGTTCGGCACCACTATTCAGAATTTTTTCAATCGCACGATAGGTTGCGTCAACTGGGCCGCTCCCTTCAGACTCAGCATGCAGCTCATTATTCCCGGCAGCAATCACTACCCGAGCAAAGGGGATCTCACCTGTTTCACTATGTGCAATAAGTGAAAGCAATCGATAATGCTCTTCAGGAGTCTGTGCCTCATCCGAGACTAGTGCGTGCAAATCTTCATCAAAAATTTCATGCTTTTTATCCGCCAAATCCTTGAAGCGCATAAACATAGTATTTAGCATTTCTTCTGATTCAAGCTCAATTCCAAGCTCCTTCAAGCGACTGCGAAACGCGTTACGGCCAGAATGTTTACCCAGCAACAATTTATTGGCTCCCCAGCCCACATCTTCCGCACGCATAATTTCATAAGTTTCACGATGTTTGAGTACACCATCTTGATGAATTCCAGATTCATGGGCAAAAGCATTTGCTCCAACAATAGCTTTATTAGGTTGAACTGGGAAGCCAGTGATTCCTGAAACCAATTTACTGGCGGGTACGATATGTGTTGTATCTATGCGGGTATCACATGAAAAAAAATCCTGTCGTGTGCGGACGGCCATTACAACTTCTTCAAGAGCAGCATTTCCAGCACGCTCACCCAATCCATTAATGGTACATTCTACTTGTCTCGCACCATTTTTGACTGCTGAGAGTGAATTAGCTACCGCCAATCCTAAATCATTGTGACAATGAACTGAAAAAACCACTTTATCTGAATTAGGAATACGTTCACGCAATGTCCGAATAAGCTGACCAAACTGATCTGGCATGGTGTACCCAACTGTATCTGGAATATTCAGTGTCTTTGCCCCTGCATCAATCACCGCTTCCAAGACACGGCAAAGAAAACTAATTTCAGAACGACCGGCATCCTCTGGAGAAAATTCAACGTTGTCTGTATACTGACGCGCCCACTTTATAGCCTTCACTGCTTGCTCGATCACTTGCTCCGGAGACATGCGCAATTTATTCTTCATGTGTATAGGTGAGGTAGCAATAAAAGTGTGAATGCGCGCCGCATTAGCACCACACAAAGCTTCACCAGCACGATTTATATCGGCTTCAATAGCGCGCGCAAGCCCACAAACCACACTATCCTTAATCGTATCGGCCACTGCCTTGACTGCTTCAAAATCCCCATTAGAAGCTGCCGGGAATCCTGCCTCAATGACATCTACACCCATACGCTCAAGTTGTCGAGCAATACGCACCTTCTCTTCTTTTGTCATGGAAGCGCCGGGACTTTGCTCCCCATCACGTAAGGTTGTATCAAAAATAATCAAATGATCGCGCATCATTTTCTCCATCGAATGCAATCTAAATTACAAAAAAAAGATTAAAAATTCGGGTTACGAATTTTTTAGATTATCAACAAGAGATCGAAATAAAGTATTGAATTTTAGCGCCCACGGCGCAGCAGGTAGCCTCTTAAGTGTAGCAAGGCCAAAGAAGAGAAGTATAGAGAAGCTGGAGAATTATCTATTAACTTAACCATAATAAAAATATAAAATATTTTCAACATTTCTGCAATAGCAAGATCACTGCGTCATATTCTGATTTTGTGTTTCATCGCTCTTTTTACTTTTACCAAGCCGCCATAGCTTCATGAAATAACCTGATAAAGCATATAGAGAAAACAGACCAAATAACACAACAGGCGGATGACTCGGTATCAATACAAAAAAGAACAATAATAATAATAAAATTGAGAAAAAAGGTACCCGTCTACGCAGATTGAATTCTTTACCGCTATAGTAAGGCAAGTTACTAACCATGGTAAGTCCAGCAAACAATGTGATTGCCCATACCAGCCACTTGATATCCACACCTTGTATTTGAAAGTCCAATGCTACCCATACCAATCCAGCAATCAGGGCAGCCGCTGCAGGACTAGGCAATCCCTGGAAGAAACGCTTATCGACTACTTCTATGTTGGTGTTAAAACGTGCCAACCGTAATGCGGCACAAGCGCAATAAATAAACGCCGCTATCCACCCCAATTTACCCATATCTTTTAGTGCCCACTCATATGCTACGAGTGCAGGGGCAACCCCAAAAGAAACCATATCCGACAAACTGTCATACTCTGCGCCAAATTCACTTTGAGTATGAGTTAGACGCGCCACTCGTCCATCCAAACCATCCAACACCATCGCAATGAAAACAGCTATTGCAGAATGCTCGTAGTTACCATTCATCGCCTGCACGATCGCAAAGAAACCCGCAAACAATGCCGCTGTGGTAAATAAATTCGGCAATAGATAAATTCCTCTGCGTCGTAAGCGGGACTTAAGCACAAAGCGCACTGAGTTTGGTTCATGCATTTTCAGTATGAACTACATAAAACCCAAGGATGGGATATAGAAAAATAAATAGCAAAAAACAGGAAATAAGAAACCTCTGCATAACTGTGTTTTTAGAGTTTTTCTGCGTATGTATTACTCATAAAATCAATCACTTAAAAATACTAAACTATCCAAAAAGCCAGTTATGCAGAGGTCTCAATAATATTATCCTCCCAACAAACTGTTACACAGCAATGATAAGCATGTTACACAACAATAATAAGCAAATTTGGCTAACTGCGTAACTCAGCTAATATCGTTAGTGTCGCATAGACTTTGTCACCAATATTGACATTGATTTTAGTATCTGTAGGAAGATAAACATCTACTCTTGAACCAAAACGAATAAATCCAAACCGCTGTCCACGCGAAAGATGATCCCCAGGTTTGGCATGACATATAATGCGTTTCGCAATCAACCCCGCAATCTGCACACAAGTAACATCAAGACCTCTACCTGTTTTTATCCAGAGAGCATTACGTTCATTTTCTAATGAGGCCTTCGGTAAGCTAGCATTAATAAATTTACCCGGAAAATACCAACGGTCTTTTACTTCACCATCAACAGGGCTACGATTGGAATGAACATTAAATACATTCATGAATACACTTACTTTAATCGCCTCACGATTAAGAAAAGGATCCTGTGTTTTCTCGACAGCCACAATCCGACCATCTGCAGGGGCTAATATAGCATTAGCCTGTAACGGAATGATACGCGGGGGATCACGAAAAAACTGCAAGACGAACAGTGCAATTAACCAGAAAGGTAGTGCCCACAACCAGCCTAAAAATAGGTGGACAAATAAAGAAATTAGAAACGCTACGGTGATATGAACCCAACCTTCGCGGGCAATGATAGGATGCGGATAAGGTGACATGAGTAACTTAGATAGAAGATTAGCCCGATATTTAATGGAAATATCGGGTTAAAAATGCGAAGTATTTTAAATAATTTTAGACAAAAATGTGCAGATTAATTCCTCACTAATTCTTTCCTTGATCGACTAATTTATTTTTCTTGATCCAAGGCATCATATCGCGCAATTTTGCGCCAGTTGTTTCAATCGAGTGCTCAGCTGCAAGGCGACGACTAGATTTCAACATAGGCGCTCCCGCATGGTTCTCCAGTATAAATTCCCGTGCATACTGACCTGTCTGAATTTCACGCAGAATCTTGCGCATTTCTGCACGAGTTTCTTCAGTAATTATACGAGGACCACGCGAAATATCCCCATATTCAGCATTATTAGAAATAGAATAGCGCATATTAGCTATGCCACCCTCGTAGATTAAATCCACAATCAGTTTTACTTCATGGAGACACTCAAAGTAAGCCATTTCAGGTGCATAGCCAGCTTCTACCAATGTCTCAAAACCAGTTTGAATTAATGCAGTAAGACCGCCACACAATACTACTTGCTCACCAAATAAATCTGTCTCTGTTTCTTCGCGGAAAGTTGTTTCAATCACGCCGCCGCGTGTACCACCATTAGCAGCTGCATAGGATAGGGCTAAATCGCGTGCATGCCCTGACTTGTCTTGATGAATCGCAATAAGTGAAGGCACTCCCCCGCCTTGAGTATATGTTGAGCGTACAAGATGTCCAGGTCCCTTAGGCGCAATCATAATGACATCAAGATCTTCACGGGGAGTCACTTGTCCATAATGAATATTAAAACCATGGGCAAATGCTAGCGTTGCATTACTTTTTAAACCTGCCTCGATCTCTGATTGATAGATAGCAGCAATTTGCTCATCTGGAAGCAGCAACATCACCACATCTGCATCCTTAATTGAGGAAGCAATTTCTTTTACTGTAAAACCAGCTTTTTTTGCCTTTTCCCAAGATGCTCCACCCTTACGCAAACCTACTGTAACCTTGACACCGGAATCACGCAAATTGTTAGCATGTGCATGTCCTTGGGATCCATAGCCGACTATCGTTACTTTCTTTTTTTTAATTAGAGACAAATCGGCATCTTTATCGTAATAAACTTTCATTATGCTCCTTTAATAATATGTACCCAGCTGGCGCAAAAAATATCAAAATAAAATTTTAATAACTAACACTGCATAGGATCAGTTAGTTATCTTTATCGAATCAATCTGTTATATCTTCAAGATTCGCTCTCCACGACCTAAACCGGAAGCACCAGTTCGGATAGTCTCTAGAATCATATTTCGCTCTATTGTTTCAAGAAATGCATCAAGTTTTGAGCTTGTGCCTGTCAACTCTATGGTGTATGACTTGTCTGTTACGTCAATAATATTGCCGCGAAAAATATCTGCCAATCGTTTCATTTCTTCACGATCATCTCCAATGGCTTTTATTTTCACCAGCATAAGCTCTCGCTCGATATGATCTCCTTCGCTCAAATCAACTATTTTGACAACCTCAATTAATTTATTCAGTTGCTTAGTAATTTGTTCAATAACTTCATCCGAGCCTATTGTGACCAATGTCATACGAGACAAAGTTGGATCTTCAGTCGGCGCTACATTGAGTGACTCAATGTTATAACCTCGTGCCGAAAATAAGCCTGCTACTCGAGACAGAGCACCGGCCTCATTTTCCATCAATAAAGAGATAATATGTCGCATTTCTTATACCAGAATCATTTCAGACAAACCTTTACCACCTGGCACCATAGGAAATACATTTTCCGTCTGGTCAGTAATAAAATCCATAAAAACTAATCGCTCTTTGAGTTTAAAAGCTTCCTCCAAAGCGCCTTCGATATCTTCTGGTTTCTCTATCTTCATTCCGACATGACCATAGCTCTCAGCCAGTTTGACAAAATCTGGAAGTGCATTCATATAGGATTCTGAATAACGATTTCCATGAAAAAATTCCTGCCATTGCCGAACCATGCCCATATACCGATTATTAAGATTAATGATTTTAAGTGGCAAGTGATACTGTTTACAGGTTGATAATTCCTGGATGCACATTTGTATACTTGCTTCACCTGTAATACAGGCTACTACTCCATTGGGATTAGCTAATTGCACACCCATTGCTGAAGGCAACCCAAATCCCATGGTACCTAGTCCACCCGAATTAATCCAACGGCGAGGCTTATCAAATCGATAAAACTGCGCAGCCCACATCTGATGCTGTCCAACATCTGACGTAATAAATGCATCGCCCTTTGTCACCGCATAAAGTTTTTCCACGACCATTTGCGGTTTAATAACTGTACTCGTACGATCATACCTTAGGCAATCTCGTTCGCGCCATAAATCTATTTGCTTCCACCATTCCGTGAGTGCATGAGCATCTGTTTTTTCTTTACTGGCCTTGATCAATTTAATCAGCTCATTCAATACTTCGGAAACACTCCCCACTATTGGAACATCTACCTTGACACGCTTGGAAATAGACGAAGGATCAATATCAATATGAATTATCTTTCGCTCTTCACTGTAAAAATGCTTGGGATTACCAATGACACGATCATCGAAACGCGCGCCCACTGCAATCAATACATCACAATATTGCATCGCCATATTGGCTTCATAGGTTCCATGCATACCTAGCATACCGACAAACTGTTTATCTGTCGCAGGATAACCGCCAAGTCCCATTAATGTGTTAGTACATGGAAAATTCAGCGAGCGCACCAATTCTGTCAAAGCTTCAGATGCATCATCCAGAATCACACCTCCCCCTGAATAAATCATCGGCCGCTTTGCACTCAAAATCAATTGCGCCGCTTTTTTTATCTGTTGGGAATTCCCGTTGCTAACCGGATTATAGGAACGCAAACTCACACTGCTCGGGTAATCAAATATCGTCTTTTGTTGTGTGACATCTTTCGGAATATCAACTAAAACGGGCCCCGGACGGCCGGTTGACGCAATATAAAAAGCCTTTTTTATCGTTGATGCAAGCTCAGTGATGTTTTTCACCAAGAAATTATGTTTTACACAAGGACGCGTAATTCCAACTGTATCCACTTCCTGAAACGCATCTTGGCCAATTGCTGCTGTAGGAACCTGTCCACTAATAATAACGAGGGGAATAGAATCCATATAAGCAGTCGCAATACCTGTCACAGCGTTCGTTACCCCAGGTCCCGATGTCACTAAAGCAACACCCACATTGTTACTGGACCGAGCATAGCCATCCGCTGCATGAAGGGCTGCTTGCTCATGGCGAACCAGAATATGCTTTACTTTATCTTGCTTAAATAGCTCATCATAAATAAACAACACTGCACCGCCAGGATAGCCAAAAATATATTTCACCCCTTCTTCCTGCAGGCAACGCACCGTAATCTCGGCACCTGTTAGTTCTACACTCATCCTTTGTGTATCCTGGTATCAAAAAAAAATCTAAAATCTAAAAATAAGAACTTAGTTAAATGCATCTTCGCTCTGCTATTTTCTATCACTACTATATCTCATATATCTCGGATATCTCAGTCATAATTTAATTATGACTTTTAGTTAGTCCTCAGTTAACTCTCAGTTTTTTTAAACTCAAGCTGCAGGAATCAATCCTGTTAACAAACGATAACGCCTATATCATCAGACAAACCGCTATTCGTTTTACAATACAAAGAAATGCATGCATCTGCATATATTACTAGGAATCTGGGTTTTATTCCCGACTAACTGACGCTGAGAAAATATCCTGGATTTATAATTAATCAGCAGTAAGATCGCTGACTCCGTCAACCGCCTGTTCCTCCCACGGTTAATCCTTCCACTCGCAATGTTGGCTGCCCAACGCCTACTGGCACACTCTGTCCCTCTTTCCCACATGTGCCGACTCCTGGATCAAGCGCCATATCATTACCTATCATGGAAACACGTGTCAGAACATCTGGGCCATTACCGATTAAAGTTGCGCCCTTTATTGGGTAAGAAATTTTCCCATTCTCTATCATGTAAGCTTCTGCAGCAGAAAAGACAAATTTACCACTCGTGATATCTACTTGCCCACCTCCAAAATTTGCGGCATACAATCCATGTTTCACTGACGCAATAATTTCTTCTGGATTTTTATCTCCATTGAGCATATAGGTATTTGTCATGCGTGGCATGGGAATATGTGCAAAAGATTCGCGTCTACCATTACCTGTAAGGGGTTGCTTCATGAGTCTTGCATTTAGGCTGTCTTGTAAATAGCCTTTGAGTACACCATTCTCAATCAATACCGTACATTGGGTTGGATTCCCTTCATCGTCAATATTCAAAGATCCACGACGATTAGCAAGCGTACCATCATCCACTACAGTCACACCATCGGCCGCAACTCGTTCACCAATGCGTCCAGAAAAAGCCGAGCTACCTTTACGGTTAAAATCGCCTTCCAATCCATGACCAATGGCCTCATGCAGCAGGATACCAGGCCAGCCATTTCCTAAAACTACTGTCATAGTGCCTGCCGGAGCAGGCCTCGCATTCAGATTTACTATCGCTTGGTGTACTGCCTTTTGTGCATAGTCGTTTAATATTTCATCAGTGAAATAGGTGTAATCAAATCGCCCACCACCGCCAGCAACGCCTTGCTCACGCCGGCCTTTTTCTTCTGCTATCACCTGTAATGACATTCGCACTAATGGCCTCACATCAGCAGCTAGTAAACCATCGCTACGTGCAACCATGATAACCTCGTACTCACCCGCAAGCGATGCCACAACCTGAATGACGCGTTTATCTATCGCACGCGCAAATCGTTCAAGTCTCTCCAACAATGCCACCTTGTCGCTATCTTTAAAGTTTGCAATGGGGTCCTGAGGAAGGTAAAGCGACCTACTGTTATAGGATGCCACCTGCTTAGCAACTCGGGCCGGATGCATGCTTCTCTGACCAGCAATGGCGCGCGTTGCTTTTGCTGCAGATACGAGTGCATCAAGACTGATCTCATCTGAATAGGCGAACGCCGTTTTTTCACCACTGATTGCGCGCACCCCTACACCTTGGTCAATATTAAAGCTACCTGATTTAACGATACCTTCTTCGAGAACCCAACCCTCAGAACGGTTATATTGAAAATAAAGATCGGCATAATCGATCTTGTGTGTAAGTATTTGCCCAAATATCTGATGCAATCTATTCGCATCCAGCTCATAGGGCATCAATAGGCAACGATCAGCAATGGTAAAAAACTCGTTCATCTTAAAATTATATTCACTTCTATATCACACATTCTAACTTTTTGGGTAAGAAACAGATTAAAATCTATCATTCTTCAATACCTCTACTCACCCACCCTGTTCATAGTGAACAGTCTTCCTTTCTGCATTTAACATGGGTATAAGCATAAGCAACGATGTTCTAGTGCGGGCAAACTTGCGCGCACGCTAGATTGGTATGCACGATCCAACGTTGCCACCACAACTCCGGATCCACGTGCCAGTCGATCAATCACAACACCCCAGGGATCAACAATCATACTATCTCCATTGGTTTCACGGCCACTGACATGAAACCCTCCCTGAGCTGGCGCAATCACATACGCCTGATTCTCTATAGCACGTGCACGGATCAAAGTTTCCCAATGTGCTTTACCAGTAATTGCAGTAAAAGCAGATGGGGCAAGAATGATATCAACCTTTCCCATCAGACGATAAAGTTCGGGGAATCGAAGATCATAGCAAATAGATAAGCCTATACGCCCAAAAGGAGAATCTATTGCAACTACTTTATCTCCGGCTTTGATTGTTTTTTCTTCTGCGAAGCGTTCTTCACCCAATTCAAGGCCGAACAAATGAATCTTATCGTAGCGTGCTACTTGCCTGCCTTCATTATTATAAACCAGGCAACTATTATAAATCTTATCAGATATCTGGCTCTCCAATGGCACTGATCCGCCCACCAACCAAATCCCAAAACGTTTAGCCGTCTCGCTCAAAAATGATTGGACCATACCTTCGCCTGGCTGTTCACGAACACTTAACTTATCGGTATCGCGCAACCCCATAATACAGAAATATTCCGGAAGTACAACCAGCTTTGCTTCTTGTGATACCGCCAGCTCAATCAAGCGGAACGCCTCTTCCAGATTTGCAGATACACTTGGCCCTGATGCCATCTGAATAGCCGCAACACGTAATGTATTGTTACTCTCTTTTTCTGGCAGTTCCTTTGAGAAAATGCCCGAATGATTCAACATAACTTCCTCCCGTACGAGTCCCCATTTTCACTGAATTCGGGCAAGAACAGAATTTTGCTCACAAAAGCAATAAAGTAGCTCATAATATGCCTCTCCCCAAAAAGCAATCCATACCAGTCAATTCTCATTACGCTTGAATTCTTGTTGTGATTCCTTAATTTCTTGTGAATTTTGCGATTTAACCACTACAGGCTTATCCCACGTACCCGTTATAACATATTCATTAAACAAAACACGATCAAATGGATCTTTCAGCGACTGATTCGCAATCATGGAAGCAATCCCTACTACTGGTGTAGCCAACCCAAGCGAAGGAAACGTTTTGACCAGGAGCGCTTGAGTTTCTTCTGTCAGATCTATTTCTCCACTCACAGCAAGATAGGCTGCGCTTCCTGCAATTTGCAGTTCATCCGTCACCGCTACCCCTCTGGTAATTCTAACATCGCCCAATATATCATCGAAACCAAAACCTTGACTAAATACATCATAAAAATCCAATGTCAGTCTGCGAGGAAGTGATTTTAGATCAAAAATACCCAGCAATTTGCTCACCCCTGGCTTGAATCTGGTAAATTGACCACGTTGTGCAGCCACTCTCAGATTGCCAGACAGAGAAGGGAAATCTATGGAAAAAGGCTCCCCCATCCATACCAATGAACCCGCCACTTCACCTTTTCCGCGTGCAATACGCCCCGGATAGCCCAGGCGCGCCAGAAATTTGCCTATACTCTTTGCTCGCAGTTCGACTTCCGCTTGCATTTGAAAAGGGGTAATACGATTCTGCCACACTCCCTGCATCAAAAGAGAACTGTCGGCGTGAGTAATTTGCAGTTGATCGATATGCCAACCATCTATCTGCTGATGAGCCAACAAAACTAATTTACCTAATAGCCTTTCTCCAACATAGAACTCGTCAGCATGTAGATCCATGATTGGCCAATCCTTGGGTTGGTTCTTTTTTTTCACGACTGAGTCAGACTCCGGAATGGTTTCTGGTTTTACCATTTTTTTTAATCGTGCAAATGCTTCCTTCCTGACAGAATCCCAAACAATATCACCGATGACCTCTTTACTTACAACAGAAGTATGCCATTGCCCACCGTGTTTATTGGCATTCAATACAAACTCATTAAAACGGCTTCCTAAAAAGTCTAGTCTGCCGATGTTTAAATTGAAATTGACCCGATCAGTCAGTAATGCCTTAATTCCTCGACCAGCTTGTCCTGATCGGGCAGTAATTTCATCATGCCGATCGAAAAGTGCTTTCCACCGATCCCATTCCAACACGGGAATCGTACCATGTACGAATGTGACGGTATCTTTCGGCAATTCAGCTGGTGCAGCTCGAAAATTCATCGCACCACGTGCTGGATAGTAATGACCATTTTCTCCTCGTACTCGTTGAATTTCTGCCGTTACTACCTCGCCATAACGAAAGCGCAGAATCTCATGTTCTGAATCAATGGATTTCTTCTCAAAACTAAAAGGAATCATTTCTCCAGCAGTTTTGGCAAAAGGTTCAGGTAATGAAGAAGCGGCTCCCACTAACGGTGATTCGACCTTCACATCGATTCCTTTTTCACTAATATCAAAAACTGCTGACCAATCAGTGACTCCCTGCATAAACTGCAGCCACAACTGCAGAGTACTCGCCGAATGATCAGGTTTAGGTGAATGCAAGTGATCGAAATTAGCCTTGCCTGCCGCTACAATGCGCATACCTTCGTTCGGCAAGGCAATAGAATTAATCTTCACCGGCCCTCCCATCATTTGCGCACGCACATCTTCAATTGTCAAAGTAGACTCAGTAAAAGCAAGCAACCCATTAACCTTACTCAAAGCAGGCAAATCATGACCTAAATCAATCTTGTTATCGATAAACTGATAATGACCCATTAGCTCGATATGTTTACTTTTATCTCGATATAATTTTATCGGCATGGCTAATTCCAGGCGCAATTTTCCATTGCCGGTAATATTGCCTTGATAAGAAAAATCAGCAGCATGGAGATTAAGAGGACTTTTTTCAATCAAATTAATTATATTTTGAGTGGCGCCTTCGGCCCCTCCTTTCAGTTGTAAAATTGGTTGTGGTGCATCTAAATCTGCAATTCGCAGCCGTGTATCCTTCACTACAATATCGGCCATTCTTGCTCGCGAAATCGCCATTTCGAGCTGATTATCCTGAAACGAAAGATCGGCTTGAATATCTGTCACGCTCGGCCATCCTTCTGGTAAATTTACCGTTGTGTCAGTGATTTTGGTTATCAACTTCAAAGCAAGCTTATCGCGTAGCTCCGAAGAAGATTTACTCAAATCACCCTGAATAGCAAATTTGACCTCCTCCAACCGCCCCCCTACGATTACCTTATCCAGCCAATTTTGCGCAGCTTCCCGATCAGCCACGACCGCCAGATACCTCTTGACATAACTTACTTCTGCATTCGTCAACTCTCCAGCCAGATCGATTGTACCTAGTTGCTCACTGGCACCACTATGGTAGCGACCGTGCATCGTTCCGGACACATAGCGATTAGCAAATGCAATGTGATTGAATTTAAACAAAGTCTTATCCTGATCAGGCGATATCTTCCAATCAACCTGCGCGATGAGTCTATCGAGTTCAAGTGGTTCATCCAATGCCTCAAACAATTTCATGCTGGCTCTATCTGAATCAAGACTGAGCGATCCACCTTGCTCAGATACCTTGACGCTGCCACTTATTCCACTCACTGGGGGCAGCTTGCCAAACTCTTTCATGGCCAAATTGTGGAAACTTCCTTCCATAGTGAATGATAAAGGCCTTGTCCAATCCCCTTGCCAATAGATTTGGGCATGCTCTATTGCTCCCTTTGGAGATAATTCACTGAAGTGCTTTTGCAAGGAATTCTCAATAGGCAGGTAACTTATCAAGGAAGCAACAACGCTCAAATCAAGATCATCTATCCGTAATTTATTTTCTTCAGATATCTCTCCATCCAATTCCCATCTTTGCCATAAAATATTTACCGGTTTGACAAGCAATTCATTTTCAATGGCAACACTCAACTGCTGGGCAAACCATTCATCTTCCCGCTGATCCGCGTCGCTATTTCTTTTCCACCCCACGCGACCACGCAAATGGGTAAGATCAAGCCTTGGGAGATCCTTTGCCCAATGCATATATGCTTCATGAAGATTGACATCAGCTATCCAGGATGTGACAGACTTACCCTCCATGCCAATCCACGCACGAAAAGCTCCACTGCCACGATCAAATTCCAGCTCGCCTGGAAACGATAACCAAGTTTGCAAGGCACCGAGATCGACATGATTCAATTGGGCAAATAAGCGCCCGCGCCACTGATCCAATGCATTAACCGATTCACCCGTAAAATCACCGCGTATATCGATGGGAGCGGCCACTTTATCTGGCGGAGTTAGCCGCAACCCAAAACGGTGTTGGCCATCTTTATTATGCATACGTAAACCTACTTTTTTCAGATACAGGACTGGCGCAGCACGTGGTTCATCCAGCCAATAAACATCAGCGTCATTGATGAGCAGCTGGCGCTGACTTAACAGCCAATCGAAAAAGCCATTGTCAGCATCCTCTTGATCAAACGTACCGCCTGCGATGTGTATTACACCCTCTGCATCACGATGGATGTTCAGAACGGGTCGCTCAATTCTAATTTCACGGAAGAGCAATTCTCCGTATAGCAGCGATCGCCAGGAAAGTGACCCATCCAGCTCGGTCAGAATTAAAACAGGAATTCCTTGCTTATCATGCACTCGCACACCATACAAGCGTAAATATGGGTGTAATCCATCCCAGTTTGCATCAATGCGCTCTATACTGATTACTTGTCCTGCAACCTGAGAAATAGCGGCAGCGATGTTTGGTCGGTAGCGCTCAATATCGGGAAGCAGCCAATAACGCAATGACAACAGCAGCAGGAAAAAAAACATTGTGACAGCAAACACAGCCCACCCGAGCCTACGCAAAGTTAAGATGCTATGCTTAATAAAGGAATGCATCATGGCACAATTTAACCTAGATTTTCAGTTGAGCAGGATAGAGTGTGTCGTTCTGCAAGTGCAGGGTAAGGCGCAACGGCGCGGAAATAGTCGTCCCATTCCAAAGAGTTGCAACGCAGCCATGTGCTTGCAAAATCGCACAATCGGCACCGGAGCAGAAACACCCACAAGGTAAGGATGAAACTTATAGGAAAGGTTATTATATTCATAATATTAACACCAGAACCAGCAATCAACTAAAGTATCCAGGTTTAATATGAAACTCAGCTTTTAATCTGAGAAAAACTGCTTAATCCTTAGAAAACAAAAAGAAGAGTTTGATCACAATGAGTATCTAATATGAAACAGGAACATTTTCCGGTCCGGAAACCCACACAAAACACTCATTCTATCTACATATCGATATAACTGGTTTCAGCAAACCAAAAATGTTTTATTTCAACCTTGAATATGTTTTTACATCCCAACGATTCATCACCTGAATTAGCGCTGAAAAGCATTCTTCGCTTCAGCCGCTATGCGCGACGTCTCCTAGAAAGCGAGCCCGATTTACGCACCTATCTGGCTGAAAATCTCCATTGTCCTTTTGCACGAGAGGAAATGCTCACATTCCTAAACACAGCCTGCTCGATCCAAACCTTAGATGAAACGGGTCTGCATAGCGCCCTGCGTAAGCTTCGTAAACGGGTCATTCTGCGTCTGGCTGCACGCGATCTGGCTGGCATGGCTGATCTGACTGAAGTCATGGTCACGATGACCAATTTAGCAGAGGTCACCATTCGTTTTGCACTCGCGCATCATCAAAACTGGATGACCCACCCAAATCAGTTTGGTTCACCTATTGGTGAAAAAAGTTTAACCCCGCAGCAATTATTAGTCGTTGCCATGGGCAAACTGGGAGGAGGAGAGCTCAACGTTTCCTCCGACGTCGATCTGATTTTCATCTACCCCGAAGATGGAGAAACGAATGGCAGAAAATCTATCTCCAACCATGATTTCTTTACTCGCCTGGGACGCAAGCTAATTGCCAGCTTGAATGATTATACAGTGGATGGCTATGTGTTTCGAGTCGATATGCGTTTGCGTCCGCACGGAGAAAACAGCCCCCTGGCAATCAGTTTCGCAATGCTAGAAGAATATTTTGTTACGCAGGGGCGAGAATGGGAGCGGCATGCCTGGCTCAAAAGTCGGGTTATTGCAGGCCCCGCTACACCAACCGCGATCCTGATGGAGGAAATCACACGCCCTTTTGTCTTTCGCAAGTATTTAGATTTTGAGGCCTATGAAGCCATGCGTCGCCTGCATGCGCAACTACGCAAGGAAGTAGATCGTCGCGAAATGCATGACAACATTAAACTGGGTCCTGGCGGGATCCGTGAAATTGAATTCATTACCCAGGTTTTTCAACTGATACGCGGTGGACGGGACGCAGATCTCTGTATACGACCTACGCTAACTGCTCTGCAACGCCTGCAGCAGAAACAGCCTGTCCCTGCTCAAACCTTCACTGAACTCATCGATGCCTATCGCTTTCTGCGTAAGCTGGAACATCGTCTGCAATATCTGGATGACCAGCAAACCCAGAATCTGCCTGAAAACCCTGAAGATCAGGAATTAATTGCAGCAGCCATGGGATATCCCAGTTTTGCCGATTTCCTGCAACAGCTCGATATCCACCGCAACAATGTCACCCGCCATTTTGAATTGATCTTTGCTGCCCCACGCAAATCTCCAACCCATGACATCCTGGCAAGCCTCTGGCAAGAGCAGGCTGGAGACAGAACTCAGGTGGAAGCTGCCACCACTCAGCTGACGACGTTGGGGTTTACCGAGCCTGAAAAAATCTCGGCGCGTATCCAGCAATTCTATGGCGGTTATTTTTTCCAACAATTACCACCAGCCAACCAGCCAAAAATCAAATCATTGATGCCCATCCTGGTAGAAGCGATTGCTCAGTTTCCGCCGGTGGAAGCCACGCTGGAGCGTATGCTGCAACTGCTGGAGCATATCAGTCAGCATGCAGCCTACCTGGCCTTATTGTTGGAACACCCACAAACCCTGCCTCGGGTCACCAAGCTGGTCAGCGCCAGTCAATGGGCAAGTAATTATCTAGGCAGGCATCCCATCCTGCTCGATGAGCTGTTAGCACCACGGGGGCCGTCGCAACTGCCCGATTGGCCTGCGCTTAGGCAAGAGCTGGCACGCCAGCTCAACCATGTCGACAGCCCCAAAAGCAATATCACCGAATGGCAAATGGATGTCCTGCGGCATTTCCAGCATGCACAGGTTTTTCGGTTACTGGCGATCGATCTGGAAGGAAAGCTGTTACTGGAAACGCTCAGCGATCATCTGACCGAGCTCGCCGATCTCATTCTCGACAACGTACTCAACCTTGCCTGGAGAGGACTCAAGAGAAAACATTGCAAACAGCCTGCTTTTGCCATCATCGGCTACGGCAAACTGGGTGGCAAAGAACTTGGCTACGCATCAGATCTCGACATCATTTTCCTATACCAGGATAACCATCCTGATGCGCAAGAGATTTACACCAAACTAGGACAAAGCACCAATACCTGGCTAACCAGCCACACCTCGGCCGGAGTCTTGTATGAAACTGATTTACGCTTGCGCCCTAACGGTACCAGCGGTCTCCTGGCCTGCTCTATTGAAGCATTTACCCAATATCAGCATACACAAGCCTGGGTATGGGAGCACCAGGCATTGACGCGCGCCCGCTTTGTCACGGGTGATCAGCAGATTGGGACAATATTTGAACAAATCCGCAAGGAAATTCTATGTAAACAGCGTGATCTCGCTCAGCTCAGACAGGATATCTTGATGATGCGCGAAAAAATGCTGGATGCCCACCCTAATCCAACCACGCTGTTCGATATCAAGCATGACCGAGGAGGCATCATTGATGTGGAATTTATCGTGCAATATCTGGTGCTTGGCTACGCGCACAAGTACCCGCAACTCACCGGCAATATTGGCAATATCGCTCTGCTGAAACTTGCCGGTGAACTGGGGCTTATTCCAACTGAAACAGCCCAGCAAGTGCTGACAGCCTACCGCGAATTTCGTCGCTTGCAACACCGCTTACGATTAAATGCCGACCCTGAGCTTGCGGGCTCCGTTGCTTTCCAAGAAAAACCGGATGGTTTTGCCCGGATCGAAGCCGATTATCTAAGCCATGCACGCATGGCGGTATTGCAACTATGGGAACAGGTATTTGGTATATAGGGGTAGCCAACTCTAAGTAGTTTACTCAGTGCTAATTTGAGAAAAGCACCCAATAAACCGCTTATTTCAAAACACACTTTTTTCCTGAATGCCATTATGATGCCAACAGCATTCTTTTAAGTAAAAGATATTGCGCGAATTCTGCTCATATTATCCCATGCACTCAGTGGGCCGTTTTTTTCAACCCAAAGGAGAATGATTCATGCAACAAATGCAAAAAGGTTTTACCCTGATCGAGTTAATGATTGTCGTGGCCATTATTGGTATTTTGGCGGCGGTGGCGATTCCGGCTTATCAAGACTACACCATCAGGGCGCGAGTCACAGAAGGCTTAAGCTTGGCGTCCTCTGCCAAATTGGCTGTCTCTGAAACGACAACTAGCAATAATGCACTGCCTGCGACTCAAGCGGCAACGGGTTATGTAAGCCCAGATGCAACGCCAAATGTAACAAGTATTGCTATTGCAAACGATGGTACCGCTGCTATTACAATTACTTACACTGCCACAGCAGGTGGTGGCACCATAATGATGACACCGACTCTCTCGGCTAACAGCAGAGATGTTACTTGGAATTGTACCGGTGGTACCTTAATTGCTAAATATCGTCCAGCAAATTGTCGCGTATAAGATAACCTGCGTAAGGCCCAACCCCCGATCGGGTCGGGGTAACGGATTGTATCCGTTACCCCTCCCACACCACCGGATGTGCGGTTTTTAACCCGCGTAAGCGCGTAGGGCGCAATAACCAACTCGCGTAAGGTGCAACCCGCGTAAGCCCGCGTAGGGCGCAATAACCAACGGGCATTGCGCCGTATGTGCCTCACTTATCCATCCGGTGCTACAAGTTGTACCCCACCACATGAACCGCCCTCGAAAAACCCTGGGCGGTTTTCTTACATTAGGATGTTATTCTGGGCTGGGATAGCCAGCGTAGGGCGCAATAACCAGCCCGCGTAGGGCGCAATAACCAGCGGGCATTGCGCCATATGTGCCTCACTTCATCATCCGGTGCAATGCGCTGCGCTTATTGCACCCTACAAGCTGGGCGGTTTTTTTACATCCGGATGTTATTCTGGGGTGGAACTCGCGTAAGGTGCAACCCGCGTAAGGCGCAATAACCAGCGGACATTGCGCCGCATGTATCTCACTTATTATCCATCTG
The DNA here is from genome assembly GCF_033063275.1 of Nitrosomonas sp. Is37. Classification (NCBI taxonomy): domain Bacteria; kingdom Pseudomonadati; phylum Pseudomonadota; class Betaproteobacteria; order Nitrosomonadales; family Nitrosomonadaceae; genus Nitrosomonas; species Nitrosomonas sp. Is37. Next base: position 32,841 of record NZ_JAWJYP010000013.1, read on the forward strand.
GTGCAATGCGCTACGCTTATTGCACCCTACAAGCTTATTGCACCCTACAAGCTGCATCCTCAAGAAGGGAAGGCTAGTCTTCATAGTTCAAGGTATCTTCCGCTCCACCAGCCCAATCTGACGGATAGACACCTCGTGCTACCCATCGATGAAATGTTGAATAGGGCCAATCTGCGACACGCTCTACTAATCCATGCTTCACTGGATTGATATGGACATAATCCATATGCGCCCTGTAATCAGCTTCATTCCGAATCAGGTGCTCCCAATAGCGGCGCTGCCAAATGCCTCGCTCACCTCGTTTTGCTCGTACTGTGGATAACCGCTCCAACTTTGGTAGCGCCTTGGAAAAGCCCATCTTGATCAAACGCCAACGCATAGCAAAATCCGCATCGCCTGGCGGCAACTCTATCACACAGTGTAAGTGATCAGGCAATACCACCCAGCCATGAATTCGGAAGGGATGGCGCTTTCGAGCCTGGCCAACAACGTTACGCAATACGTTAATATGCCGGATCAGCAAATTATTTTCATGTCGTTGTAGCAGATTAACAGTGAAAAAATAGATTCCACCCGCATGCCAAAGTCGACGATAATCTGACATAGTAACGACCTCACACGAGACGGCGCAATGCCCGCTGGTTATTTGCGCCCTACGTCATAGAGAAAATTATTCCATTTCCAAATCAAACATGACGCAAGAGCGAGCCGCAGACAGTATAAGTAATACGGCAAGGTGAGCTGACAAAGCCAGGTTTGATTTAGAAATGAAATTACTTGATGCACACCGCCCTCACCTGATGAATGTCAGTAATACCCTGCAGCACTTTATCGATGCCATCCTGTTTCAAGGTGCACATACCATTAGTGAGTGCAGTCACCAGCATCTCGGCTACGCGCGCATGTTCCTGAATGTTCTTTTTCAGGGCATCGGTTGCAGTCAGGAGTTCATGCAACGCTACGCGCCCTGAATAACCCGTGCCGTTGCATTGATCACAACCGACTGCTTCGTATAGGGTAATCTGTTTTTGCTCATCCCCATATTCTTGCATCCAGCGGTCTTCAATTTGCTGATAAGCTGCTTCAGGGTTAGCTTTGAAATGCTCGATATTTTTCAATTCTTCGCAATATTCCATGAGTAGCATCCTGATTTCTTCCTGACTGGCAGTATGCGGTTTTTTGCATTTGCATAAACGTTTCGCCAGGCGTTGCGCCAGAATGCCAAGTAAGGCATCAGAGAAATTGAATGGATCCATGCCCATATCCAGCAGACGGATGATCGACTCTGGCGCGCTGTTGGTATGCAAAGTAGCAAACACCAGGTGGCCAGTCAGTGACGCTTCAATAGCGAGACTGGTCGTTTCCTTGTCACGCATTTCACCCACCATGATAATATCCGGATCCGCCCGCAGAAAGGATTTCATTATCATGGCAAAGGTGAGGCCAGCCTTGACATTGATCTGCACCTGACGCAATCCTTTCTGGGTGATTTCAACGGGATCCTCAGCTGTCCAGATTTTGGTTTCTGGCGTGTTGAGGTGTTTCAGAATCGAATGCAGCGTGGTCGTTTTACCAGAGCCGGTCGGACCACAGACGAAAAACAAGCCATAGGGTTTACTGATAATTGATTTGAGTTCTTGCAGATTGCGGGCAGTAAAATTCATTTTATCGAGTGGAATCGGCTCTCCCGCTGACAGAATACGCATGACGACGTCTTCCAGCCCGCCGGCAGAAGGAAGCGTAGCTACCCTTAGTTCAATATCAAGCGGCGCAAACCTTCTGAATTTTATTTTGCCATCTTGCGGTTTGCGCTTCTCAGCAATATCCAGGTCACACATGATCTTGATCCGCGTTACCAGCGCATTGCGATAGCTGGCCGGAATTTCGATATAAGGCATCAGCGAGCCATCCTTGCGAAAACGAATTTTGGTTTTTTCTTTGCCAGGATAAGGCTCAATATGGATATCGGAAACACCCATTCTATAGGCGTCCATGATGATCTTATTGACCAGCTTGACCAGCTCGTTTTCAGAAGCTGCAGAAGTTTCATCTATTTCGACTACCGACTCTTCCTCGTTCTCTTTGAGCTTGGAAAGCATATCATCGATATTACCGATATCTTCAAAGGCAATGCCTTTACCACTCCCATAAAACAAATCCAATGTCGCCTTGAACTCTCGCTGGGTACAGACTGTATAAATAATTTTATGCTTGGGAAAAACCTGATTGACTATGCGCAGCGCTTTGATTTTTTCCGGATCTAGCGTCAATACCACCAAACCCTCCCGAGTTTCATCAATCGGTAGCCACTGGTTACTCTCAGCAAAATCCCGCTTGAGATTCCTCAAGACCTCGATCGGTTTAACCCGGTCAGCCCGGTATGGCTCATAGCGTACTTGGAAGTAATCAGCTAATGCTTCGCCAATTTGAGCGGGGCTGATCTGAAACTCATCGATGAGCACATCTTCCAGATCACCTCCTTTTTCACGCGCAGATCGTGCTGCCAACTCAAGCTCAGATGCGGATATGACAGCGTCTGATATCAAATGATCATATCTGGATTTTACTAATAATTGCTGTTTCTGACGTTGCTTGAAAGCAACGGCCAGTAACTGGCAAACTTCACCCATGCTCTCAACGATGATGTCAGGGAAAGGCTTATCATCCTTATGGTTAATGGCTTGTATGACACCCAGTAATTCGTTTTCCCCTCCATTCAAGATCGGTGCCATCAGCATTTGCTTGGTCCGATAACCGGTTAGTTTATCTACCTCCTTGTGAAAGCATAATTGCGCGTCCAGTTTCATCAATTCATGCCGATCGTAAACATCCTTCAAATTGATGATTCTTTTGTGCAGACTGACAAAACTTACGATGCTGTGCTCGCTAATCGGCAGCTTCAACTCCTGAAATAAACCGGATCCAGTCTTAACGCGTGAAACAATGGATGATTTGTCTTCACTCACTGTATAAATAGTCAGTCGATCCGCGTTGAACAAAGTACAGATGTCCTTACTCACTTCCGGTATGAACTCATCGAGACTACTGGCAGCCTGAATCTTGCTGGTGATCTCCTGTAATCTCTGCGAGAAATTCTGCTGGCCATTGGTTTCAGTAAAATTGTCTGGCAATGATTTAAGTGCAACTTGCATACTCATCGTGATATTTATTCAAGAAGATTAACATTCAAAAGATTGCACCTACTAACCACTGCCAGGTGCAATCAACCGATCGTTATTGGGAATGTAAGTAAAACGGAGCCAAATAAATCCACTAAACGTGCTCAAAGCATGTTTGTTTTTATCAGCTACCTGGATTCAGATTGCTATAACCTATACTCTGAATTGCAAGACGTGGTTTCTTGTCTAGATATTTAACACGATTTGCCTATTGGGCATTCTCGGTAATAGCAGAGGAATTACACCCGATTCCTGTTATTTGATCAAAAGAACTGGAATCGGTGAAAGATGTATCAGCTTACTGGCGATCGAACCCAACATCAAACCTTGTACTGTGCCAAGACCACGTGGTCCAATAACAATTTGATCACATTGCTTTTCACTCGCAAATTGAACGATCATTTTTGCCGGATCACCTACAATTATGTGGTACTGATAAGCAATGCCAGCCTGGTCCAATAAATCGCGTGCCGATTTTAAATCCTTCAAGCCTTCTTCTTGGTGATATTGCTTGATGTTTTCCTGATTGATAAACATGGAAACATCACCATGCAATGGAAGCTGGACATTGAGTAAATGAATTTCTGGTACTTCCTTATACCACTTGAGCAACTGGATAAAATGGACAATGGCCTTGTAGCAGGCAGTGGAGCCGTCAACTGGTAGCAGTATTTTTAACATGAAACACTCCTTTAAATTGTGTTTTTCATCACTTACCTAATTGTCACACTGGTTTATTCGTATCCTTCATGAGATCAACTAAAGCTATATTTTTCTGCGCTCTAGCTGCCAGCCACTTGCCAGTAACGATCACGGCTAATGCAGTACAAATCGGCATGAGCCAGTGTAGAAAAGCAGCATGCACATTGACCCATTCTTTAGTCACCGAATCGGTAATTGCCATGTCACCCGCGATCCAGCCAAGCAATCCAGCTCCAACAAAAATGGTAAGGGGGAAACGATTCATCAGTTTCATGACCAGTTTACTGCCCCAGACAATGATCGGAACACTCACCAGGAGGCCAAAAATAACCAGGGCAAGATCACCTTGAGCAGCGCCAGCAATACCTATCACATTATCCAGGCTCATGACGGTGTCAGCGATGATAATCGTTTTAATAGCTCCTAGCAGAGTTGTGCTGGCATCAATTTCATGTCCATCATCTGTCGATTCTGGTAGCAGTAGTTTGATCCCTATCCAAAGCAGCAGCAGCGCGCCAATAAGTTTCAGAAAAGGAAGTGTCAATAGATTAAGCGCAAAGAAAACCAATATGACGCGTATTGTTATCGCACCAAATACTCCCCAGAAAATTCCTTGGTTGCGCTGCTTCTCAGGCAATCGCCGGCAAGCAAGCGCAATGATCACTGCGTTATCTCCTCCAAGTACAATATCAATTGCAATAATTTGTAATGCTGCAACCCAGAATTGGGGATCAGAAAAATCCATATTTAATTTCTCTCAAGACATAGTAATGAATTTAAGAATTTCATCTTGATGTTGCATCGTGTCACGATAGCCAAGATCAATCAAGGCACGACAATAAGAAGCTTCAAATAAAACATAGCTCAACAATCTCGAACCACTCGGACTCAATGCGCCTACTGCACGATATAAATAGCGCATGGTGCGTGGCAAGGAGTGAGCATGCTGCAGGGCAATTTCGTTGATTCTTTCGCTAGGTGAAATCACCATCGATTCTATTGGACGCAGCAAAATACTTCCCTCTTTTTTTGTTTCAGGCGGAATGAGCGCTAAAGTTCCATTAATGCGCTGCAAACGCTCCAGATCAATTTCCAGGCTATCAACAAAAATACTACTCATCATATGACCCGCGATTTGTGCTACGGGCGGATAACTCGTTACTTTAACACGCTCAAGGGGAATTTCTCTTTTTTTGGTCACACTGATCACCAGGATTCGATCTGCCCCGAGATGTAGCGCTGGACTTAGCGGTGCGAGTTGTCGCATAGAGCCGTCGCCAAAGTATTCGCGGTTTAGCCGAATCGCTGGGAAAATGAGAGGAATAGCCGAAGAAGCAAGCAAATGCTGGATACCAATACGCGTTGCCACACCCACACGCATCACCCGGCTCCAGGGTTTGATACTTTCATGGCCTTGATAAAACGTTACCGATTGCCCTGAAGTATATCCCCAAACGGTCACACCCAGTGCATGCAAGGCGCCGAGATGGATACTTCGCTGGATACCACGAAACGGCAGACGGGAGCTAAGCAGCTTTCTTAACGGAGCATTATCTAATAGCGAAAAAGGTGTTCTAACCAGATCACTCGACAGTAATGAGCCAACACAACGAGCTGTGTTACGGATCACACCGAGTAGGTCTGCCCGGTGCACTTGATCAACATGCAAATCCCCCCACACTGCCTCCAGTTGTCGCACACCCGTGGCAAAATGGGTGGCCGACATGGCCAAACCAGCTGCATTAATGGCGCCTGCTGAGGTTCCACAAATAATAGGAAAAGGGCTACGCGCATGAGAAGGTAACAATTCAGCGATTGCGCGCAGCACACCTACTTGATAAGCAGCACGCGCTCCCCCACCTGTCAAAACCAGGCCTAATTTTGATAATCGTGCGGAAGTATTATTCAGCTCGCTCACTGGCAATCAGCTTCTTTCTCAGCTTTTCAAGCGCATCACACAAAGCTTTCTCAGAAAAATTATTCGCACTGAATGATAACGCATTAGCATACTGAACTCACAACAACATTTTCAGGTATTTCTATTTCTGCTATCAACATTAAACACTTACATCCTGTCTTTAGGTATGCATCATAATCATTTCCTTTAACCAGGTATACTGAATCAATGATTATTCTGCTTTAACAAAAAATTATCCTAAAAACCGCAGCTGATCGCTTGATTGAGGTGCATCATATGTCGCTCCAGGCACGAATGCGATGTTGCTCTTCGTTGCAGGGAACCACTCTGCGACCTCATCGCGCCTTGCCTCGCACCTGGATCATCACATACTCCACCCCGTTCAACTACAGTTTTTAGGATTATCTCGAGCAAATAACAAAATTCAGTAATTTGTTTTGCTTTTCCAGTATCTCCGCAATCAGTAAACTGCCAAATTTATACCATCAATAATAGAGGATGACATGTCACATAATGAGCTTTACCCAGAAATCGAGCCCTATCAACAAGGAATGTTGCCAGTCGATGCGCGGCATACCCTATATTGGGAGCAATCAGGCAACCCTGATGGCATACCTGTCTTGTTTCTCCATGGTGGTCCAGGTGCTGGATCAACACCCAATCATCGTCGCTTCTTTGATCCTGCTCACTACCGCATCATTATTTACGATCAGCGTGGAGCGGGACGCTCGATGCCTTTGGGTGAAATTCAAGACAATACCACGCCCCATCTTATCGAGGATATCGAAACACTGCGACGGTCTCTAAGTATCGAACAGTGGCTGGTATTCGGGGGCTCTTGGGGCAGCACATTGGCACTGGCGTACGGAGAAGCGCATCCCTCACGTTGCCTGGGATTCATTCTGCGAGGCATCTTTCTTTGCCGCAAAAGTGAAATCGACTGGTTTCTTTATGGGCTGCGCCATTTCTTTCCCGAACCCTGGCGAGATTTTGTCGCACCGCTCTCTCCCCATGAGCGAAAAGATATACTGGCAGCTTATTATCAACGCCTGATGGATCCCGATCCTGCCATCCATATGCCTGCCGCCCGTGCATGGAGTAGCTATGAAGGCAGGTGCTCCACTTTGCTACCCAGCCCAGAAACCGTCAATTACTTTTCAGGTGATACGGTTGCACTCGGGCTTGCACGCATGGAAGCCCATTATTTCAGTCACGATATCTTTTTGCCGCAGAATTCGTTGCTGGATAATGTCAAAAAACTCCACGGCATTCCTGCTATCATCGTGCAGGGACGTTATGATGCCGTTTGCCCGATCATCAGCGCAGATGACTTACACCAAGCCTGGCCTCAAGCCGAATATATCATTATCGAGGATGCGGGTCATTCTGCGTGGGAACCCGGTATTCGATCAGCATTAATCCAGGCCACGGAAAAATTCAAAACTATACTCAAGCTGGTGAAATAGTAGCCCTGCCAGCTGTTCAACTCCATAGAGGCTGTGAAGAAATCGTAACGAGTGCACCAAACGCAAGGCGGACGGAACGGAGCTACGAGAAAACGAACGAAGTGAGTTTCGATAAAACGAAGTTTTAGCGAAACTGCGTTTTAGCGTAGCTACATATCAAATAGATAGGCGAGGAGCGAGTACCGCCCAACACAGTGATTGGTGAGCGCAGTAGATTTATTCACAACCTCACAAGTGCGTGATATCGAGCAAGCTGGCGTATTCTCTCGCCGCTATTTTTTCGCTAAACGGCAAAACGCCAAGCAAAGGACAATTAAGGCGATGTTGCAAGGTATGAATGTTTTCTGCTTGACTCTCCATATGAGGATCAATCTGATTGGCTACCCAGCCTGCCAGGGATAACCCGCTTACATGAATAGCACGGGCAGTCAATAAGGCATGGTTGAGGCAACCCAACCGCAATCCTACTACCAGCACCACGGGCAATCCCAATGTACGCGCCAGATCGCTGCTATCGTATCGATCATCAAGTGGCACCAGAAATCCTCCTGCCCCTTCGACAATGACGACTTCTGCCATTTCCTGCAACGCTTTAAAAGCCCGTTGAACAGTTGCTATATTAATAACGATACCAGTTTGCCTAGCCGCGATATGCGGTGCAATCGACTGTACCAACGCATAAGGGTTAATCAATTCACGCGCTGCTGGTACGTTGCTGGCCTCAACAAGGCGCTCCACATCTATCCATTTACCATTTTCGCAACCTGCCGCAATTGGCTTCATGCCAATCGCCGATTTACCAGCCATGGCAAACGCGTGTAGCAACGCGCAACTTGTGAGGGTTTTACCTACACCCGTATCCGTTCCGGTCACGAAGTAACCCACTGGCATAGCGTTCAATACGATAATTTATTCCAGACCGAGCTTCTGTCTGGTTTCGGGTTTAAGAACATTTTGTCGTGGTTCTGGTTTCCAGGCATGACCATAGACTACTTCGAAGGTCGCAGGCAGCCTCCCTGCCTGACGCAATGATTCGTAATGCTTCATCACCTGTTGCCATCTTCCTTTTCCAGTCAAGCCACGCTGCCTGCCATAAGTCACATTGTGTGCACCGATCGCTTTGAGGTCACGCATGATATCCATGACTTCATGGTAAGTGAGCGTGATGTATTCCATATCCATTACGGGTGTGGCAAAACCGTTATAAACCAGCAGATCGCCGATATCGTGCATATCCATAAATCGGTTGATATGACTGTAACTGTCCACCGTTTTAAAAGCCTGCTTTAATTCTTTCAAGGTATCTGGGCCAAAGGTGCTAAACATCAGCAGTCCTCCGCTTTTCAGAACACGATGTGTTTCCGCAAAGGTTTGCTTGAGATCATTACACCACTGAATGGTTAGATTCGACCAGATCATATCCATGCATGCATTCCGCAGCGGAAGCTGTTCGATATCCGCGCCTACATAATGAGTAATAGAGCGTTTTGCCAGCGGCAACCACTGCTGCCATCGAGGAAGCGAAGGACGCGCTTGGAGATGCATTGCGAGCGCGATATCCACCGCCACCAATTTGCTGCGTGGATAACGCTCGATAAGCTTACGACTGCCATAGCCGGTACCGCTGCCCATATCGAGTATCCAACCAGGAGTATGTTTGATGTAATCGAGGCGTGATAACATGCGTTCGCATACTTCCCGCTGCAGAACGGCCGCTTGATCATAGCTGGCTGCAGCTCGTTCAAATGCTTGACGCAACTGACGCTTATCTAAAATGTGTTCATAAATCATACAGACTGGTTACAAACTGATTCGGATGCGATAAAAACGGGGCATGACCACAGTGTGGAAAGCCGATTAATTTTGCGTGAGGCAAATGCTGGTGCATCCATTTGGCTGCATCCACATGCGTGATCACATCATTTTCTCCATGCAAGAGCAAGACAGGCTGAGAAACATCAGCTAATTTTTCACGTAAATCGGTTGTCAACAAAATCTGTAAACCAGCTCTGAGCGCGTGACCATCAGGTTGTTTATGTTGAAAAAAATGGTTGCGTATTTGTGCTAATACGCTTGTCATGTCACAACCACCATTTACCTGCAGGGTAAAAAAACGGCTTAGAGTCTGAGCATAATGGCGCTCCAGATTCTCCATAAAAAGCAGCAGCGTAGATTGATCCATTCCCCACTGCCAATCATTCCGTTTGACGAAACAAGGTGTGGTCGCCACCAAAACAAGTTGACTCACTTGCGTTGGCATAGATAAAGCTAACTTTATGGCTACCTGCCCGCCGAGTGACCAGCCGCATACGATACTTTCCGCAGGCAAAATCTCCGCAACACTTGCCACGATTTCTTCGAGTGAATACGACTTCCATACCGGACTCTGGCCATGCCCTGGCAGATCGACCAAATGCAGCCGGAAATGCAGCGCCAGCTGGTCGCGGACACTGTCCCAGATACCACTATGCATTGCCCAGCCGTGCAACATCACGAGATCTGGTCCCTCCCCTAAAATTTCTACATGCAACCGATTCATATCACACTGCTATTTTTCATATTAAGTGTTTTGCTTGTTTCCAGTTAAATGATTTTTGCCAAATCATGTAAAGCTTCGATTAATCGCTCAACATCCTCTTCACAGTGTGCAGCCGATAAGGAAATCCGCAATCGAGCTTTTCCCTCCGGAACAGTAGGTGGGCGGATTGCAGGCACAAGGATTTCTCTGTCACGTAACGCTGCACTTAAATGCATGACTTCGTCACTGCGCCCTACCACTAATGGCTGAATGGGCGTCATGGAAGGCATTAATGACCAACGCAATGATTGCAACCCGGTTTTCAATTGAGTTATAAGTTTTATTAATTTTTTGCGTCGCCATGCTTCCAGTTCGATCAATGACAAACTGGTCATGAGAGTATGAGCCAATAACGCAGGCGTAGCAGTGGTATAACCATAGGTGCGCGCGAATTGGATGAGCGTTTCTATTATTTCGGGTTGAGCAGCCACAAAAGCACCGGAAACACCCGCTGCTTTACCGAGTGTAGCCATGTAAACGAGGAGAGGTGAGCGCAAATTAAATTTATCAAACGTATGCAGCACGCCGTTACCGTTTTTGCCGAGTACTCCGAAGCCATGCGCATCATCCAGTAACAACCAGGCGTGATACTGCTCACATAACGTCAATAGCTCAACAACAGGAGCGATATCGCCATCCATACTGAACACTGCATCGGTTACTACGAGTTTACATTTTGCTTCCGATTCAGCCAGATACCTTTCCAACTTGGCTAAGTCAAGATGGGGATAACGCGTAAAGGTTGCCTTAGAAAGCAGCGCTGCATCATTGAGTGAAGCATGATTGAGTTTATCGGCGAAAATGGTATCCCCGCGACCAACCAACGACGTTATCACCGCCATATTGGCCATATAGCCGGTAGAAAATAATAATGCCTGGGGTAAACCTACAAAGCTTGCCAGTGCTTCCTCAAGCGTGTGATGTGCCGAAGAATGGCCGCAGATCAGATGGGAAGCGCCTGATCCCACGCCATATCGTTGTGCTCCCGCACAAGCCGCTTCAATCAATGCTGGATGGTTGGCAAGCCCTAGATAATCATTGCTACAGAAAGCAAGATACTGCTTTCCCTCAATCGTAGGATGAATCGTCTGAGGGCTTTCGAGCATCAGTCGGCGACGATACAACCCCGCGTTTTCCCGCTCCCTCAGTTTAGCTGAGAGATTTGTTAGCATTCCGGTTTCCGGTTATAAGGTGCGTAACCCCAATTTCTCAAATAGCGCTTTGTCGCTGTCTGTTTCGGGATTACCTGTTGTCAGCAGCTTGTCTCCATAAAAAATGGAGTTAGCTCCCGCAAGAAAACACAATGCTTGCATAGTCTCTGCCATTTGCCGTCTTCCCGCAGACAATCTGACCATCGCTTTCGGCATAGTAATACGGGCTGCTGCAATGGTACGTACAAACTCGAACGAATCAAGTGCTTCCGTACCATAAAGCGGTGTACCCTCAACTTGCACAAGATAATTGATCGGCACTGATTCAGGGTAAGGATCTAGATTTGCCAGCTGGGCAATCAATCCGGCGCGAGCCAGCCGGGATTCACCCATACCCACAATACCACCACAGCATACATTAATGCCTGCCCTGCGCACTTCTTCAAGTGTATCAAGGCGATCCTGGTAGTCACGTGTGGTAATGATTTCTCCATAGAATTCTGGAGACGTATCCAGATTGTGATTGTAATAATCCAAACCAGCCTGTTTGAGTTGCTCAGCCTGCCCTGGTTTCAGTATGCCTAAAGTGGCACAGGTTTCAAGTCCCAGATCCTTTACGGCCTCTATGATTTCGGTCATGCGGTCAATATCTCGTTGCTTAGGGCCACGCCAGGCTGCTCCCATACAAAACCGTGTCGCTCCTTCCGCCTTGGCTGTCTGTGCAGCTGCCATAATGGTACCCAGCGACAACATATCCTGATTCTCAACACCGGTATGATAGCGCGCGGCCTGGGGACAATAACCACAATCTTCCGAGCAGCCACCTGTTTTCACAGAAATCAGGGTAGATAATTGAACTGCATTGGCGTCATGGTATTGCCGATGAATCGATTGCGCTTGATGAATCAAATCAGGAAAAGGTAAATCCAATAAGGCCCGGATTTGTGGAACACTCCATTGCGCCACACGACTACGATCTTGTTGATCACCAATAGTTTTCTTTTTCTCGCTTGAAACACACTTTGTACTGGATTCAATCATAATAAGGTCAGAAAATTTTGCTCGATTTATAATACGATGCTAGGAATCATCAAGGATCAGACCTCAATTGTCAAATTTTCTTTCAAGATTTTTGAACAGGCGATTAAATTTTATGCAAACCCTGTTCCCAGCAAATTGCCTTTTATGCTTGGCAGCCTGCGAAAGTGATCTGTGTCACGCATGTTATAATAACTTACCCCAATTACCTTCTGAGCATTGCCCTTTGTGCTTATTGCCAACAAAAGATTCACGTGTCTGCGGTAATTGCCTGAAGAATCATCCAGTATGGACACGTACGATCGCAGCATTACAATACGCTTTTCCCGTCGATGCCATGATTCGTTCGCTTAAATATCAAGAAAATCTGACCCTGGCGCCCATCTTGGCCAATCTATTGATTGCAAAAACGAATAATTGCCCTCCACCCGATGTCATCATCCCTGTTCCCCTCCATCCGATTAGATTACAAGAGAGAGGCTTTAACCAAGCGCTAGAAATAAGTCGACATATATCCAGGCAAATGAATATTCCACTGTTGCCTCATGCCTGTGTACGTACCAAAGACACGCTTTCTCAAACTGAATTATCCTGGAAGAAACGACAAACTAACATGCGAAATGCATTTGAATGCACAACGAATTTGGCGCATAAGCATGTTGCCTTACTGGATGATGTCATGACTAGCGGTGCAACATTGAATGAATTGGCAAAAGTGGTACGTAAACAAGGAGCAATCGAGGTAAGTGTATGGGTGATCACCAGAGCGATTCCGTCAACCGCTTTAATCAAAACAACTGAGCATCAGACTATTTTGTAGAATATGCCTTATGCTTGATGTTATTCTCTATCAACCTGAAATTCCTCCTAATACCGGCAATATCATCCGACTTTGTGCAAATACAGGAGCGACACTTCATCTGATCAAACCGTTAGGTTTTCTCCTGAATGACAAGCAACTACTCCGTGCCGGACTGGACTATCATGAATTTGCTAATGTAGTCCTACACAAAAATTGGGAAGAATGTATTCACAGCTTACCAGGACGGCGTATTTTTGCTGTGTCCACTAAAGGAACACAGCGCTATGATCAGGTTAGGTACCACACTCAAGATGTTTTTCTGTTTGGTACAGAAAGCCGCGGATTACCGATTGAGATTCTGGAGAGTTTTTCGAATACCCAACGTATCCATATTCCAATGCTACCTGACCGTCGCAGCTTGAATCTTGCTAATGCAGTTTCTATTGTAGTCTTTGAGGCTTGGCGACAACTTGGGTTTATCGTGGACAAGAAATTCTAATCCTTTAGCGCACACCTAAATTTTCATTCAAGATCCGGGGAGTAACAAAAATTAGGAGCTCCCGTTTATCATCCCGTTTTGAATTATTCTTGAAGATATTACCAAGTATCGGTACATCACCCAGCAAAGGGACCTTGTTATTAGCTATATTTTCTTGTCGCTCGAAGATCCCACCAATTACAACCGTTCCACCATTCCCGATTAATACTTCGGTTGTAATTTGTTTGGTATCAATCGCTGGTCCAGCGGGCGTATCTTGACCACGGGTGTCCTGATTGACTTGCAGTTTCATAATAATGTTGTCATCCGGAGTAATCTGCGGCGTTACCCTAAGAGCCAGTACAGCCTTTTTGAATTGAATCTGCGGCCTGCCGAGCTGGCTGACAATCTGGAAAGGTATTTCGGTTCCCTGCTCAATGGTCGCTTCTACGCGATTAGCTGTTACTAGACGTGGACTGGCAATCACTCTACCTTTACTGTCTGATTCTAGCGCGGATAGTTCTAAATTGATCAGCGAATCATCATTGATCTTGATTAAACTGAGCGCTAAAGCAGCAGGCCCTCCGGCTGCACCCGCAATTGCAGCAGCGGGTAAATTGACGTTAAGATTCTGACCACCGCTCGGGGCAGCGCCAGCAGCAAGAGCGCTGGAATTATCCAGATTGCCAGAGATTCCCAGATTACGGTTTCCTATCTGATGAGCACTTTGTACGCCAAATCGGGCACCCAGATTGCGACTAAATGTATCCGTCGCAACCACGATACGGGACTCAATCATGACTTGACGCACAGAGGTATCAAGATTTCTAACATGTTTGGCGACCTCTGCCAGTCTGATAGGGATATCGGTGACGGTCAAAGTATTACTGATATCATCAACTTCTACAGTTCCACGTTGACTCAAAATTCCTTTGAGAGGAATTGAACTGGCTGTCCGATAATTTAACTTGAAAGTTTCAGTATGCAAAGGTTCTAATTCAGAAATTTGCTGACGAGACTCCAGTTCAATTTTTTCCCTGGCAGCTAATTCCTCACGTGGAGCAATAAAAATTACATTACCCACTCGACGCTTATCGAGCTCTTGGGATTGAAGTACAATATCCAAAGCTTGATCCCAAGGAACGTCTTTCAGGCGCAAAGTAAGATTTCCTTTAACTGAATCGCTGGCAATAATATTCAGATTAGTAAAATCAGCCAGAACCTGCAAAACTGAGCGGACCTCCACATTCTGAAAATCAAGCGATAGTTTCTCACCAGTATACCCTCCCGTGACCAATTTCTTGTGGGCAGGAACATCTGCACTCTCGACGATCGGTTTGACGTCTAGAATAAATCTAGTCCCTGCGTGATAGGAAGTATGCTCCCACCGCCCTCTGGGTTTTATGATCATCTGTACGTTATTGTCTTTTGTCATTGTTTCTATGGTTTGCACAGGTGTGGCAAAATCCACCACATCCAAACGCCGCTCTAAATGAGGGGGCAAATAAGCCTTGATGAATTCGACCAGGATCCGATTATCCTGTTGACGAACATCGATTCCTGTACCTGACGCGGAAAGATCGACTTCCACACGGCCTTCGCCATTCAGACCACGCTTGAAATCGATATCTTGCAGGCTAAGTAGCTTTTTTTCCTGAATATCTATGTTGTTAGGAGGATGAACGGAAGCACTGGCAGCTTTTTTTGCATTAAGTCCATTGAGCGAAATAAGCAGGTGATTTCCGACAATTTTAGTCTCATATGTCATAGGCCTTAACAAGTTCATCACCATGCGGGTACGATTTTCAGTTTGAACAATGTTAATGCTATTCAAATCTCCTTCACCTACTTCTTGTATTCTTTTACCAAGTGCATTAACAGTATTGATAAAATCAAAATAAATCCTGTCCGGATTATTTAAAGAAATGCCTACAGGAGCAGTATCAAGCAGTTGATCAAGCGATACTTTAACCATGATTTGTCTGCTTCGATTGCTAACCACATCAATTGCATTGATTCTGTTCTGCTGCGTTGACCCCGCACGTGCCAAATTATCCGCCGTGACGATAGGAATCTGAAATAATATGAATAATAGTATGAGTTGGGATGCATATCGCCACCTATAGAAAAATTCTCTCGCTATCGTCATTTTCATTATTTCTGCTCCTGCACTTGCAATGCAAGAGTACTAAGACGCTCGGCCCAATCATTGGCACTGTCTTGTATGATTTCTTCTAGTTTGACTTCTGTCTCAGAAATACCTGTAATCAATCCAAAATTCTGACCCAAGTAGTTACCAACCTTGACACGATGCACGGTATTATCAGGCGTTCTCACTAATGCAAAAATTTGCTTGTTTCGCTGCAATGTTCCAAC
The DNA here is from genome assembly GCF_033063275.1 of Nitrosomonas sp. Is37. NCBI lineage: Bacteria > Pseudomonadati > Pseudomonadota > Betaproteobacteria > Nitrosomonadales > Nitrosomonadaceae > Nitrosomonas > Nitrosomonas sp. Is37. The sequence continues at coordinate 48,529 of NZ_JAWJYP010000013.1, forward strand.
CATTGTCAAATTTTCCAGCGGAAAATTCTCCAACGCTTCCTTGCGCCGCTTCAGGTCAGGCTGAAGAGTGTCATGCTTCTTGGATTGAATATTTTTTTGAGCATTGAAAGGATCTCGAATATTAAATGCTTCATAATTGAACTGAGTAAAAGACTTGATCTGAGGTAATGGATCTACTTTGCCACGCAACCCATCCCCCGATTTATTCACAAACTCCTCCAGATCACTGTAGTTACTTTCACTGCAGCCAGAAACCATAACAAATAGTGCACACCATAAATAATAAAACCGCTTAATCATTTATTCCCCGCACTATTACTCTTCTTCTGATTAGCAAGCTCCTCATCATCGAGATAGCGAAAAGTCTTTGCGACAGCGTTCAATACCAAATATTGCTCCTTCCCAGGAGTAATATTGAGATCATTTAACGTCACAATACGTGGTAATTGGGAAACATCGCTTGCAAAAGCTCCAATATCGTGATAATTGCCTATCACACGTACCGTTACAGGTAATTCAGCATAAATTTCCTTGATCGTCTCGCTAGCTGCGGGCTTAAATAATTCAAATTGCAATCCTCGTCCCAAACCAGCCCGATTAATATCTACCAGCAAAGCGTCTATTTCAGATTTATTGGGCAATTGTTTCAGCATGATACTTAGCGTCTGCTCGAGCTCCTGTAATTGCTGCCGCATAATATCCAAATTAACAGCGTTCCTCTTTTTGATCAGGTAAGTTTCTTTGAGCGTGACTTCCTCTGCTTTAACCCTTTCAAGAATTTCCGATTGTTCCTGCCAATCCAGAAAATAACCTATAACGACAATTGCTATCAGCAAGCTGGTTAATGCACCAGCCTTGATTGCTACTGGCCAGCTACCTGGATCATTGGGGTCAAGTAGTCGCAATTGTTCGAACAAATTCATCGTCATCTACCTTCTTAACTGATTGGAAATATTTGCCGGTGTATGTTCATTATCGAAGCCAGTCAACACCTCGGCGAGCCTCACATTCAAATCAAATTCATTCATGCGCATAGTATTGACATTAACTGCCTTGATCTCGATCAACAGAGGAGATTGAAATATGGGTGACGCGTCTAAATTTCGCATTAAGGTAGATACCCATGCATTTGATTGCGCATAGCCAGAAAGATGAATGTGCTGATCAGTTTGCTTGAGGCTCTTGAGATATACCCCATCTGGCATTAGTTTTGCCAGCTGATCTAATATATGAACGACATTAGTACGATTGACTTGTAATGTCTCCACTACCTCTTTGCGCGCTAGCACTTCCTGGAGTTGCTGCTTGATTTTTTTGATTTCTGCAATTTGCTTATCGAGAATAGCAATCTGGCTCTGCAAGTATTGATTACGCCCATTCTGATACTCAATTTTTCCGAAGATAGCCTCATGCCCTGCCCAGACAATCAATATTCCAAGTACACAAGCGACTCCAGCCAGTATGGCAAACTGCTGCTGGCGTGCCTTACGTTTGAGCTCACGGTGTGGAAGTAAATTAATGCGGATCATGATGGATCAAAGCTCCGCATTGCTAATCCACAGGCAATCATTAATAAGGGTGCATCTACTTTCAGCTGCCTGAGGGCGATACGGTTAGATAGCTCCATATTTACAAAAGGGTTAACGATTTGTGTCATAACTTGAGTGCGTTCAGTCATAACCTCCTCCAAACCAGGAATCACTGCACACCCACCAGAAAGAAAAATATAGTTAACCTGTGTATATTGAGTAGAAGAAAAAAAGAACTGCAAGGCACGTGTCACTTCCTGCGCAAGTGTTTCGCAAAAAGGTTGCAACACATCCGTCTGGTAGCTTTTAGGTAAATTCCCATTGCGCTTGGCTACCTCTGCTTCTTCAAATGTCAAATTAAACTGATTCTGAATCTCCTGAGTTAACTGATCTCCTCCAAATGGCTGATCACGTGTATAAACAAATTCCCCATTGTGAAGAACATTTAAACGAGTAATGCTCGCACCGATATCGACCAGGGCAATTACTTGGCCCTTGCCTCCTTCAGGCAACTGACGTTCAATTAACTCAAAAGCAGCTTGGGCAGCGAAGTGCTCGACATCTATCACTACTGCTTTTAGACCGGCAGTTAATGCAGCAGCAACACGATCTTCCACTTTTTCTTTGCGTGCAGCAGCGATCACCACTTCCACTTCATTCGGATTTTCAGGTATTGCTCTGACTACCTGAAAATCCAGATTTACTTCGTCCAGCGTAAAAGGGATATACTGGTTCGCCTCTGTTTCAACTTGAAAAACCAGATCATCTTCTCGTTGTCCAATTGGCACAATAATTTTTTTGGTAATGACAGCAGCCGCAGGTAGTGCAAGTGCGACATTCTTTACACGTGTCTCCATGCGCTTCCATGCACGACGGATACTGTCTCCTACCCCTTCTAGATTATTGACATTTCCATCAAGAATGGCTTCTTTCAGCATCGGCTCAATTACATATCTCTCAAGACGTAATGTGTTCTCAGCTTTGTTAACCATGGAAAGCTCGATTATTTTCACCGACGAAGAACTGATGTCTATACCTAGGAGCCGTGACGACTTTGTAGAGAAGAAATTAAGATTGATATCAAAGCTTTTATTAAACATTGATTTATTAGAAACAATACCTTAAAGTAAAGCGGTTTCATTATCAGATTACATGCAAAGATTTTCATTGGTATGCTGAAACCTTCGGGTCAATCCTACTTTCTTTAGCGCGCTGCTAGACGGGGTGAAATTCTGGCAGATTCCAAAACAGTTTGATTTATACAAAAACAGCAGATATACCCTCTATAATTAGAGATTGATTTTTATCCCACATAGTTAGAAACTTTACATCCCATGTTATTTCGTTGGCTGGCCTATTCTTTTCTAGCAGTGCTGGCTGCAAGCTTGATTGGAGTTTTGCTGATCGTTTTTGCAGCACTTGTGATTATCCCTACACTACCTTCACTTGAGGTTTTAACGGATTATCGACCGAAAATACCGTTACGGATCTATAGCGCAGATGGACTATTAATCGGAGAATTTGGAGAAGAGCGTAGAGATTTTGTGAAAATCAATGAAACGCCAGCCTATCTTAGACAAGCTATCCTAGCTGCTGAAGATGACCGTTTTTATCAACACGGCGGAGTCGATTACATCGGTATTCTGCGAGCAGCTTATTCCAATTTTTCTGGAGGAGGTGCTCTTCAAGGTGCGAGTACGATTACTATGCAGGTTGCGCGTAATTTTTTTCTGACCAAGGAAAAAACCTTGACCAGAAAATTCAGTGAGGCATTACTGTCATTTAAGATTGAGCACAGCCTGAGTAAAGATAAAATTCTAGAGCTCTATATCAATCAGATATATCTTGGTCAAAGAAGCTACGGTTTCTCAGCTGCAGCCCAAACTTATTTCGGAAAGCCACTAGATGAAATTAATCTAACTGAAGCAGCCATGCTGGCAGGATTACCTAAAGCCCCCTCACGATTTAACCCAGTTGTTAATCTAAAACGTGCAAAGATACGTCAACGTTATGTGCTGAAACGGATGCACGAGCTCAACTATATTACCAGCGAACAATTAGCCATGGCAGAAAAGCAACCGTTATCTATCCATCGCCAAGTACGGAATTTTGCCATGCCGGCTGAGTACGTAGTTGAAATGGCTCGACAGGTAATGTATCAACGTTTTGGCGAAGAAGCATATACAAGCGGCATTAAAGTTTATACAACTGTGAGAAAGTCAGATCAAGATGCGGCTTATGAAGCACTCCGTAAAGGCATATTAGAATATGATAACCGCCATGGTTATCGAGGACCAGAAGGTTTTGTTGAGTTACCCAGAAATGATACAAACGATACAAACCTGAAAAAAAATCTGGAAGAAGCTCTGCAAGCATTTCATGATAGCAACGATATTCTCATTGCTGTTGTGCTATCCGCTAATTTAAATTCTGTTAAAGCCTATCACAAGGGTGGAGAAGTTATTCAGATTAGCGGGGATGGACTCAAGTTTGCTAAAAGATTTCTTACCGATGATCCTAAAATTGGTAATAAACGTATTCGTCCTGGGGCATTAATTCGGATACAAAAGAATGAGAAGAATGTCTGGAAAATTGTCCAACTTCCACAAATTGAGGCCGCGCTCGTTGCAATTGATCCAACCGATGGGATGATTCGTGCTTTGGCCGGAGGATTTGATTTCAATCTCAATCAGTTTAATCATGTCACTCAAGCGTGGCGACAGCCAGGTTCTAGCTTTAAACCATTCATTTATTCAGCTTCACTGGAAAAAGGATTTACACCCGCGACCATCATCAATGATGCTCCTTTATTTTTCGATGCGGCACAAACTGGCAGTAAGTCTTGGGAGCCTAAAAATTTTGATGGCAAGTTCAGTGGTCCAATACGTATGCGCACTGCCCTGACTCATTCAAAAAATCTTGTCTCCATTCGAATTCTTCAATCAATTGGATTACGCTACGCACAGGATTACATTACTCGCTTTGGTTTTGACAGTCATCGTCACCCACCTTTTCTGCCTATGGCACTTGGAGCAGGCTCTGTAACACCCCTGCAAATGGCTGTAGGCTATGCAGCATTTGCTAATGGTGGTTTCCGCATTCATCCTTACTTTATTGAGAGAATAGAAGATGATGAAGGTAGAATTCTTGAGCATGCTCAACCTGTCGTTGCCGGCAAAAGCGCCAAGCAGGTGATTGATTCACGGAATGCATTTCTTATGACAAGTATGATGCAAGACGTTATTCAACGAGGAACAGCCACTATGGCAAAACGACTCGGTCGCAATGATATCGCCGGAAAAACAGGTACGACTAGCAATTTTATTGACACCTGGTTTTGTGGTTTTCAAAAAAATCTAGTCACAATAAGCTGGGCAGGTTTTGATGAGCCTAAGACATTGGGTAAGAACGAAACTGGGGGACGTGTAGCATTACCCATCTGGATAAACTACATGGAGAAGGCGTTAAAAGACATACCTGTTGCGACTTATACCCCTCCCCCAGGAATCACGATAGCTAGAATCAATCCGGAAACCGGTTTGAGAGAAGCGGGAGGAGCGATGACTGAATATTTTTTCAACGAACAACTCCCCCCTGAGGCTGATTTACCTGCTGAGGATTTTGGATCGATAGAAGAACTGTTGGAACAGTTATTTTGATAAACTGAATACAGACTTATAGATTTTTTCTCAACCAAGTAGCAGCATCAATTGCAAAATAAGTCAAAATTGCATCAGCTCCAGCACGCTTGCATGACAGCAAGGATTCTATGACACAAGCCTCCTCATCTAACCAGCCATTCATTGCAGCTGCCTTGAGCATGGCATATTCACCACTGACCTGATAAACAAGCGTAGGTGCTCCAAATTTTTCCTTTATTCTGCGTACGATATCAAGATAAGGCAAACCTGGTTTTACCATGACCATATCGGCCCCTTCTTGCAAATCCAACCCTACTTCCCATAATGCCTCATCCGAGTTGGCTGGATCCATTTGGTAAGTATATTTGTTACCTGACCGCAGATTAGCAGAAGATCCCACTGCATCACGGAATGGGCCATAAAAACTGGAAGCATATTTTGCCGAATAAGCGAGAATGCGAGTATGAATAAACTTATTGTTATCCAATCCTGCACGAATAGCAGCAATCCTCCCATCCATCATATCCGAAGGGGCAACTACGTCCGCTCCTGCCTGTGCATGGACAAGTGCCTGCTGTTCCAGGACCCTAACTGTTTCATCATTCATCACATAACCATTAGCATCAATCAGTCCATCTTGACCATGGCTGGTATAAGGATCAAGTGCAATGTCAGTAATAATCCCTAACTCTGGAAAATTCTTCTTCAACTGACTGACAGCTTGTGGTACTAACCCTTCCGGATTGAATGCTTCATCTGCAGTCAAATTCTTGAGTGAAGAGTCAATCACTGGGAAAATAGCTATAGCGGGAATTCCAAGTCGCAAGCACTTTTCAGCCTGAGGCATGAGCAAATCAACACTTAACCGCTCAACACCCGGCATAGAAGTTACTTTTTCTTCTCGTTTCTTTCCCTCTAGAACAAAGACAGGATAAATTAAATCGTCTGTTCGCAAATGATTTTCTCGTACCAAACTGCGGGAGAAATCGTCACGACGTAAGCGTCGCATTCTCTTTTGTGGAAACTGACTAATGAATGACATGATTACTCATCTAAAAAATAAAAATATTAATTGGGAGGGAACTTACTAAGAAATTTTATCTCATATAGATAGACGATATTTTTAATCGTCTCTCGCCTTCCCTCCCTGAGGCGAGGCCTTTGATATAAGGCGATTCCCCCCGGTTTTTTCCCCTTTAACCGGGGTTTTTTTTGTCTCTAGTTCGATAGTATGCTGATGAATCTTTGCTCCGGCTGACCCGAACCAATCAGTTAAAATGGCGGTAGCTTCTTCAATACCATATCCCACCATGCTAGAAAAAAGTTGCACTGTACAGTGTGGATATCGTTCTGTTAAGAAATACTTTACTTCTTTCAACGCATAAGCAGCTTGACTGCGACTCAGTTTATCTGATTTAGTTAACAGAACATGCACTGGTTTTTTTGTGAGCGAAAACCATTCTAGCATCTGTAGATCTAGCTTGGTCAAAGGATGGCGGATATCCATAATGAGTACCATACCGTACAGCACATCACGAGTCTGCAAATAAGTGCTGAGTAAATGCTCCCAATGCTGACGAATTGCTAAAGGCACTTTGGCATAACCATAACCAGGAAGATCAACCAGGAAGTTACTATCCTCAAGCCGGAAAAAATTAATATGCTGGGTCCGCCCAGGTGTTTTACTCACATAAGCAAGACGACCACGTTTGGCAAGAGTATTGATTGCACTGGATTTACCCGCGTTAGAACGCCCAGCAAAAGCAACTTCCACACCGGATGCCCGAGGTAAATCCCTCAGCTGATTGACGGTAGTATAAAAACTGATATTCTGAAATAACGACATATACCTATTTTCTACTGAACTATTTCAGACTTTTCTTGAGCAATAACCTTTAATCCTTCCAGTACTAAGTAGTCCACAATCATAGTAGGAATTTTAATATAAGGTAACAATAAAGCAGCACCTCCACCGCTGATAATGCAATTTAAAGTATCGCGACCCAAATTAGCTGAAAGCAACGTATACATATGGTCTAGTGCACCCGTCAATGCATGAACTACTCCGCTGTGAATGGCATCCGCAGTGTTAACCGGAAAATCTTGGAAACGACCTTCTTTTAACGTTAATAATGCAGTCTGGTTCGCGAGCGCCTGCTTCATTAAATTAAAGCCAGGCAAAATAATTCCACCTAAAAATTCTCCTCTATCAGAAAGAGTATCTACTGTCATTGCAGTACCTACATTGACCACAAGACAACCTTGTTGCCTCATTCTCCAAGCAGCGATCAAAGCCGCCCAGCGATCGCTACCCAATTGTGCTGGATTTGAGTAATGATTCCTGACACCACATTGATAAGCAGTTGCCGAAATCCAATGTGGTATTGCTTTCCAAATAGCAAACAAATTTAACAGCGCCGCTTCAGCAGAAGATCCCGCCACATTGGAAACGATAATAGCTGACGGCTCCGGTACATCTTGCCAAATTTGGCTCAGCAATAGGCGTTGGTTCTGAGCAACGATTCCTCGCTCATGCCAGTCATTACCATTGTGCAACCCCCACTTGATAGTGGTATTACCAGAATCTATAGCTAAAAGATAAGACATGGATTTTGTTTCAGTCTAATTTACGCAGACTGATCTCACCACCATTGAAACTTTGCTCGCCGATCAAAGTACTTACCAGTAATGATCCATCAGACGCAACACCACGGGCTATGCCTCGCTGTATAGAACCATTCGGTAAATGTAGCTCAATCAGTTTATTCTCAAAGGCATGATAACGTACCCATTCATCTCTAAATAATGAAAAACCCTTCTGATCGAAAGTATTCAATGTCGCTACCAATTCTCTCAATAAAACAGCCAACAATTTATTGCGATCAGGTATCTCATGAACAATGGTATAGATGTCTGTCGTCTTTTGATCTATCTTATTTTTAATATGATCAGGTAGCCTTAGATTGATCCCTATACCGATTACTGCAATAGCCGGTCCAAGCATGTCACCCTGCAACTCAATTAACACTCCCCCTAACTTGATAAACTCAAATAGTAGATCATTAGGCCACTTTAGAGTCACACCTTTGATCCCGACTGATATCAATGCTCGAACGACTGCAACACCTATCGCTAAACTCAAGCCAGATAGAAAATTGACACCTCGCTGAAACTGCCACGACAACGAAAAAGTCAGGCTGTCTCCTAAACCTGTATACCATTGCCGACCACGGCGTCCCCGCCCCTGAGTTTGCAGTTCGGCAGCAATGACATGAACTCTTCCATCATGAATGATGCTCTCTCTTGTAATCTCATGCAGCAGTAAAGTGTTAGTCGATTCAGTAACATCCAGGACTTGAATATGAAAGCGATCTGATTCTCCGGCCAGATGCGTCTGAATCACGGTTGTATCTAACCATTGCACAGGATTAAGCCAGCGATAACCACGGCCTGGAATTTTGTGAATAACCAACCCTAATCTGTCAAGATCATGCAAAGCATTTGAGATACTTGTGCGCGACATACCCAAAATCTGGGAAAGTTCTGTTCCTGAATGAAACTCGCCATCACTTAATCGTCTTAAAATAGCAAATGTAAGCGATTTCACATTTAGATCTGTGTAAAAATTTACGAGTATCCCAGAAAAAATGCTTTTATCCAGGTGAAATGGAAAGCGGAGTAATTTCTGATTGAGTATTCATGCTAATGGTTAATCTTACCACGAATACCTTCATATAGTGGCGTCCCCAAGGGGATTCGAACCCCTGTACTCACCGTGAAAGGGTGATGTCCTAGGCCTCTAGACGATGGGGACCAGAATATCTTAACAATGACTATCGAGAGATACTGGTGGAGATAAGCGGGATCGAACCGCTGACCTCTTGCATGCCATGCAAGCGCTCTCCCAGCTGAGCTATACCCCCGACTGAAGGAGAAAGGATTATACTGGTGCACTTGATTATTGTAAAGTTGAAGATCAATCTGGAAAGTAAGATATTTGTTGATTTATTCGTTTGAGGGTCTCTGTCCTCCCCAGTAACTCCAATATCGCATCAATTGAAGGCGTTTGTGTCTCGCCTGTTACAACTATACGCAAAGGCATGGCTACCTTTGGTAATTTGACATTAAATATTGTGGCTGCTTTTTTAATTTCATCATGGATAGCCTGGCGACTCCAATCAATAGAGGTAAATTTATCGATTAAATAAAGCAATATGGATTTTGCCTCCTGATTGAAATACTGAACTTTGAGTTCATGAGATGGTTCTAGTGGGCGGAAAAAATAAACAGCCGCATCAGCAAGCTCGCTAATCGTACTGACCCTTTCTTTAAGCAAGTTAATTATTTTCAATAAATATTGCTCATTAGGGATATTACAACCGTCTTTCTCAAGAAACGGTGTAATCATTTTGGCTATATGTAAATCATCTTCGTTTTTAAGATAGTGCTGATTAAGCCACATCAGTTTCTCCGGGTTAAATTTTGCTGGAGAACGACTTATTGTTGCTAAATCAAACCACTCGATCAGCTTATCAGTACTGAATATTTCTTCATCACCGTGAGACCATCCAAGTCGTGCGAGATAATTGACCAAAGCTTCAGGCAAATAGCCTTCTTCATGATAATTCATCACTGAAACTGCTCCATGCCGCTTAGATAGTCTTTCACCATCTGCCCCTAATATCATTGGCACATGTGCATACTGAGGTATAGGAGCGCCAAGTGCTTTAAGAATATTAATTTGGCGGGGTGTATTGTTGACATGATCATCTCCACGAATGACATGACTGATATTCATATCCAGATCATCCACAATAACACCAAAATTATAAGTGGGTATGCCATCACTTCTCAGCAGGACCAGATCATCAAGCTCACTATTGGCTACAACAATTTGGCCCTTGACCAAATCTTCAAAGACTACATGTCCATCTGTGGGATTCTTAAAGCGTATAACTGGCTTGACTCCATCTGGAGGAGTTTGTTTCGCATCACGCCAGCGTCCATCGTATCTTGGTTTTAGCCCAGCAGCACGTTGTTGCTCTCGTAACGAATCCAACTCTTCTTTGCTGGCATAACAGCGATAAGCTAGATTGTTCCGTAGTAATTGTTCAGCAACTTCATGATAACGCGCCAATCTCAGCATTTGATAGAAGGGACCTTCATCATAATCAAGACCTAGCCAAGCCATCCCATCAAGGATAGCTTGCACAGATTGTTGAGTTGAGCGTTCAAGATCGGTATCTTCAATTCTTAAAATAAATTTACCACCATGTTTGCGGGCAAATGCCCAAGAAAAAAGGGCTGTCCGAGCCCCTCCAATATGAAGATAGCCAGTAGGACTGGGAGCAAATCGTGTACGTACCATTATGAAAATGCTATGAGTAATATCAATTAGAAACAGAACAGTTTACGCAATTACGAAAGATAGTGTTCTATTGGAATATATTTTTTAATTTATATTTTTATTCTTAATAAAAAGCTCGAAATAAGTACAACTTAATGATCTTGCTTTATTCTTTTATTTAATCTCACACTATTTGCTATACTGAGCAACTTTAAAAAATTTCAAACAACATGAGTGAATATCTTTTTACTTCTGAATCTGTTTCTGAAGGACACCCTGACAAGGTTGCAGATCAAATATCAGATGCAGTTTTAGATGCTATATTAAGTCAAGATTCAAATGCGCGGGTAGCCTGCGAAACGATGTGCAGCACGGGGTTAATTGTTTTATCAGGTGAAATTACAACACATGCGTCAGTCGATTACAATGTAATTGCACGTGAAACAGTTAAAAAAATAGGTTATACCAGCTCCGAGATTGGTTTTGATTGGAATACCTGTGCTGTATTAACAGCATTTAATAAGCAATCACCTGACATTGCACGAGGAGTTAATCGTAGTAAAGAAGAAGAAATGGATCAGGGCGCGGGGGATCAAGGATTAATGTTTGGTTTCGCATGTGATGAAACCCCACAATTAATGCCAATGCCAATTTATTATGCTCATCGTTTGGTGGAAAGACAATCACAATTAAGAAAGAATGGACGGTTGCCATGGTTGCGGCCTGATGCCAAATCTCAAGTGTCGGTGAGATATATCAACGGTAAGCCGCAGCGGATAGATACAGTTGTCATATCAACTCAACATGATCCAGATATCTCTCATGCTACCCTGAGCGAGGCGGTTATCGAAGAAATTATTAAGCCTGTACTTCCCAAGGAAATGTTAAGTGGAAATATCCTGTATCTGATTAACCCAACGGGACGTTTTGTTGTCGGCGGACCTATGGGTGATTGCGGTCTAACAGGCCGTAAGATTATTGTGGATACCTATGGCGGTGCTGCTCATCATGGTGGCGGTGCTTTCTCTGGTAAAGATCCCTCCAAGGTAGATCGTTCTGCAGCTTATGCTGTACGTCATGTAGCAAAAAATATCGTAGCAGCTGGACTTGCCACTAAATGTGAAGTACAAGTTGCTTATGCTATCGGCGTTGCACGCCCAGTCTCTCTAATGGTTGAAACTTTCGGTACCGGAAAAATACCTGACGAGGAACTCGTTAAACTAATAGAGCAACACTTTGATTTGCGCCCAAGAGCAATTATCCACAAACTTAATCTATTACGACCGATTTACGAGAAAACTGCTGCCTATGGTCATTTTGGGCGGGAAGATCCAGATTTTACTTGGGAAAAAACTGATAAAGCGGCGCAGCTTCGCGTTGATGCTGGAATCTAATTGATTCAATTTCAAGAATAAAATCTACTTACTGAGATTACCATTCCCTATTTAAGTGTAAGCTTGAATTGTTCCCATAAACTGAGGAGCGCTGCAACGGCTATCAATCCGTCAGGCTCAGTTTATAAGGATAGCGAAAAAACGGCGCTCGTTCATTTTAGGAGAATTTAACTATGAACGGTCAATTCATTGATTACAGCGTTGCTGATATTTCCCTAGCAGAGTGGGGAAGAAAAGAAATTGCTATTGCTGAAACAGAAATGCCAGGCTTGATGGCATTGCGCCAAGAATATGCAGAACGAAAACCGCTGACAGGTGCACGAATAGCGGGATCATTGCATATGACAATTCAGACAGCAGTATTGATCGAAACACTTATTACTTTGGGCGCAGAGGTTCGCTGGGCCTCCTGCAATATCTTTTCAACACAAGATCATGCAGCAGCAGCCATTGCTGCAAAAAATATTCCGGTATTTGCCTATAAAGGTGAATCACTGGAAGATTACTGGGAATATGCTCACCGTATTTTTGAGTGGTCGAAAAGTGAAAAAACCAGCAACGCAAATATGATTCTGGATGATGGTGGCGATGCGACCTTACTACTAACACTTGGAAGTAAAGCCGAGAAAGACCCTTCAGCTATTGCAAATCCTACCAATGAAGAAGAACGCATGCTTTTTGCAGCGATCAAATCACGAATTAACAGTCAACCCAACTGGTATTCTGAAAAGCTTGCCAGCATCAGAGGCGTCACTGAGGAAACGACCACAGGTGTTCATCGTTTATATGAAATGCAAAAAAAGGGAGCTTTGCCATTCCCTGCATTTAATGTTAACGATTCAGTGACCAAATCAAAATTTGATAACCTTTATGGTTGCCGAGAATCGCTGGTGGATGGTATCAAGCGTGCTACCGATGTCATGATTGCCGGTAAAATTGCAGTGGTATGTGGCTATGGTGATGTGGGCAAAGGCTGTGCACAATCACTGCGGGGTTTGGGAGCGACTGTCTGGATTACTGAAATCGACCCAATTTGTGCACTACAAGCCGCTATGGAAGGTTATCGCGTAGTAACCATGGATGATGCATGCGATAAAGCGGATATTTTTGTGACTGCAACAGGTAATATCCGCGTGATTCATCATGATCACATGCTGAAAATGAAAAATCAGGCGATTATTTGTAATATTGGACATTTTGACTCTGAAATAGATATTGCCTCAATTCAGCAATATCAATGGGAAAATATCAAGCCACAGGTTGATCATGTCATTTTCCCGACAGGCCGTCGGATTATCGTATTAGCTCAAGGTAGATTGGTCAACCTGGGCTGTGCGACGGGTCATCCTTCGTTTGTCATGTCCAGCTCCTTTACCAATCAGGTACTGGCACAAATTGAGCTCTGGCAAAATGGAGAAAACTATCAGAAAAAAGTTTATGTATTGCCTAAGCACCTGGATGAAAAAGTAGCGCGCCTACACCTTGGAAAGTTGGGTGCAAAACTGACCGAATTAACCGACGAACAAGCACAATACCTTAATCTGGATAAAAATGGTCCTTACAAACCAGAAGCATATCGATATTAATCATGTATTAAAAGCAGGAACAATTTGAATATAATAAGATTCTTGCTTAAATAATACTTTTTGATAGAGGGGGGGTAGGTAATCATTTTTACTATCTTAGTAAGATTGCCCCCTTAACTTTGTAATGATCACAGATACTATAAGTTGAAATCACAGAAAGCTTTTTCGCCTACTTTTAGCTTTGAACTTTTCCCCCCACAAACCCCAGAAGGGGTGGAGAAATTACGAGCTGCGCGCCGCCAGCTTGCTCAGTTTAAGCCAAAGTTTTTCTCGGTCACCTTCGGTGCAGGGGGCTCCACTCGCGACCGGACATTTGAGACAGTATTAGAAATCCTGGCAGAAGGTCATCCTGCTGCGCCACATCTTTCCTGTATTGGTTCTACTCGAGAAAATATTTATTCAATCTTGAGAAAGTACCAAGAAAATGGGATTCATCACATCATTGCACTGCGTGGAGATTTACCTTCTGGAATGGCTCAACCGGGTGAATTCCGTTATGCAAACGAATTGGTTACATTCATTCGCAATGAGTTTGGAAATACCTTCAAGATGGATGTCGCAGCTTATCCAGAATATCATCCACAGGCTCGATCTGTTCAAGAAGATTTCAGGAATTTTAGAAATAAAATAGAAGCAGGTGCAGACTCAGCTATTACGCAGTTTTTTTATAATGCAGATGCTTATTTTCATTTTGTTGATATGTGCGAGGCTGCCAATCTGAATGTACCGATTGTCCCTGGTATTATGCCAATCAACAAATTTTCTCAACTAGTTAGATTTGCGGATAATTGCGGTGCTGAAATTCCTCGCTGGATCAGAAAAAAACTTGAAGGATATGGAGATGACATTGCTTCTATCCATGCTTTTGGGTTAGACGTGGTAACCGATTTATGTGAGCGGTTGCTTAAAGCAGGTGCGCCTGGACTTCATTTTTATACCCTTAACTCAGCTGTCCTGACTACAAAGATTTGGCAACGCCTTGGTTTATAAATCTATACCGCTCTTCTGCAGAATTTTTCTGATTTAACTGCCTCTATAAGCTTTGGGTATTATTGGAGGAAAATATAGATACAGCCATAACAGTTGAATAAAAAGATCACTCAGGTACACGCAATGACAACATTGTATTGGCATGATTATGAAACTTTCGGCTCTGATCCCAGATGCGACCGACCAGCTCAGTTTGCCGGTTTGAGAACTGATGAAGCACTTAATGAAATCGGTGATCCTCTAGTCATTTATTGCAAACCATCAAAAGATATTTTGCCACAACCCGATGCCTGTTTACTGACCGGAATTACGCCTCAAATAGCCGATCAACAAGGTCTCCCTGAGCCAGAATTCATTGCAAAAATTCACAAAGAACTGGCACAGCCCAGGACTTGTGGTGTTGGCTACAATACATTGCGCTTTGATGATGAAGTTACGCGCTTCACCCTATATAGAAATTTTTACGATCCTTATGGGCGTGAATGGCAACAAGGGAATTCGCGCTGGGATCTCATCGATTTGGTGCGCATGACTTATGCTCTCAGACCTGAGGGAATCATATGGCCTAGGCATGATGATGGTAGGCCCAGCTTCCGTCTCGAGGATCTAACAGCAGCCAATAATATTCATCATGATTCTGCCCATGATGCGCTATCAGATGTCAAAGCAACCATCAAGCTGGCGCGTTTGTTATGTGATAAACAACCACGTCTATATAACTGGTTTTTTCAGCTTCGCAACAAGCATAAAGCAGCTTTATTATTGGATCTAATCAATCACACCCCTGTTATCCATACTTCTCGTATGTATCCCTCAGAAACTGGCTGCACTACAATAGTAATGCCAATGATTCAAGAGCAGGGAAACGGTAACAGTATTTTGGTTTATGATCTGCGCCACAATCCAGCACCTTTTATAGAATTGAGTGTAGAGGAACTGGCAATACGCTTGTTCACACCCCAATCAGCATTACCTGAGGAAGTGTCACGCTTGCCTGTGAAATCAGTAAAGATTAACAAATGTCCTGCACTTGCTCCTCAGAATGTTCTCGATAAATCTACTGCATCACGAATTAATCTTAATGTAGAGGTTTGCAATCAACATTGGCAAATATTGCATAAAAATACGGCATTTATGCAGCGAGTAGCGCAAGCCTATTCTGGTATGGGATTTGAGACAGCTAGAGATGTAGATCTGGCACTTTATGATAATTTTTTCAGTGAGAGCGATCGCATTCTCATGACTGCAGTACGCGATGCATCGCCCTGGCAGCTTACACATAATCATTTTAATTTCCAGGATAAGCGACTCCATGAACTACTATTTCGATACCGTGCACGTAATTGGCCAGATACCTTATCGGCAAAAGAATTACAGCAATGGAGAGCGATATGCCATCAACATCTTACAGAGAAAAATTGTGGCAATAGTATTACTTTAATCGAATTCACCGAGAAAATAAGGTGTCTGCGTGAAACGCATGCAGAAAATGCTCATATTTTGCAAATATTGAACGCCATTGAGACATGGGGTAAAGAATTAGCTACAGCCAATAACATACCTTGGGATTTATTTAATATGAAAGAATAACTCCCATAGTAAATTCACATTCCTTAGAATTAACCCATGCCCTCTAATTACTCTCCATCGGAATCACATATGGGCTCAAACCAGGCTAATTTTTGATGTAATTTGACCACTTCTCCAACAATAATGAGCGTTGGGGGAACCAAGTTAGCAACCGAAGCAAGGGCAGGTAATGTTTCTAGCGAGCCAATTACGACGCGCTGTTTGTGAGTGGTTCCCTGCTGTATAATGGCTGCTGGTGTAGATGCTGGAAGACCATGCGCGATAAGCTGCTCGCACAGTACGGGTAATCCAAGCAATCCCATATAAATCACGATAGTCTGTTGCGGTCTGGCTAATGCCTGCCAATCTAAATTGATAGTGTTGTTTTTGAGATGCCCCGTAACAAAAATGCAGGATTGGGCATAATCGCGATGAGTAAGCGGAATACCTGCATAGGAAGCAACGCCTGATGCTGCTGTGATTCCTGGCACTACCTGAAAAGGAATATGATGCTGAGATAATGTTTCAATTTCTTCGCCGCCTCGGCCAAAAATAAAAGGATCACCTCCTTTCAGTCGAAGTACTCGCTTTCCTTCTTTTGCTAATCTTACCAATAAATGATTGATTGATTCTTGTGGTAAAACATGCTTATCGCGCTCCTTCCCTGCATAGATACGCGTTGCGTCGCGTCTTACCATATCGAGTATGGCTGGAGATACTAAACGATCGTATACGACAACATCAGCTTGCTGCATTAAACGCATCGCACAAAAGGTAAGTAAATCGGGATTACCTGGTCCGGCACCTACCAAATATACTTCTCCGCAAGGTAGTTCGCTTGTTTCGTGCTCAAGCGAGCTAAGCAAATATGCTTGCGCCTCCTGATCTTTTCCCGAGAAAATCATTTCAGCAAATGGGCCTTGTAAAATTTTTTCCCAGAATAGACGTCGCTTCTTGGGAGAGCTGAAACGGCGCTTGACATGCTCACGGAACTTAGTAGCATAATGGGCCAAACGACCATAAGCTTCTGGTATCAAAGTCTCCAGTCGTGCGCGTAATAACCTTGCTAATACAGGTGATGTTCCCCCACTAGAAATGGCCACTAGAATAGGGGAACGATCCAATATCGACGGCATGATAAATGAGCACAATGCGGGATCATCAGCGATATTAACCGGTATACCAAGTCGATTAGCGGTTTCAGAAACATATTGATTGACTGAGCGTTCATTCGTTGCAGCAAACACCAATACCACATCTCTCAGATGCATGGAGTTAAAAGTATCTGCATGATAAGCAATGCTGCCTCGCTGGAGAAGATTACTTAGCTCATCATTAAGATTTGGAGATACGACGCTGACTTGCGCTCCTGCTTTCAATAATAATACGGTCTTCCTGGCAGCAACCTCTCCTCCACCGACGACGAGACAGTTACGTTCTTTAATATTAAGAAAAATTGGCAGAAAGTCCATAGAATCGATAAATTTCTTATTTTGTTTATTGCTCGTTATAACATTCTCGTATATTGAAAAATTCTTGAGCTTCAATTTTTCCCGATAAGTAGATTTAACAGCGATAGGTTGATTAGCAATATACTAAATAAGTTATGTCGTTAAATCATAATCTCCTTTTTAGTTTTAGTACTTCATCAATTCTGAGATCCAATTTGCCTCGTTACCCAACAACTTGATCTTTTCATTAAGCCATGCTGGGTTAATTTGATTCTACTTGGTTATTTATCCCTGGACCGATGGCTCTCATATTTTTTTCGGCTCGACATCAGCAAGTCCTTCATACTAATTATTTACAAATTCTTTATAGGATATCAAGCGTTATTGAGCATGAGTACTGAGGTACGATCCCCCATCATTTATATCTTTTATCTATTGTAAATTAGCAGCAAGCTGAACCGCATTAGCAATCTGTTCTGCCCAATGATCAACTTTTTGCTTCATCCTGCCTTCTACCATTACCCTGATGAGTGGTTCAGTCCCAGACGCACGAAGTAATATTCGTCCATCGCTTCCAAGATCACTTTCTGCCTGCTGTGTAGACAAAGTAATCGTTACATCATTACGAAAATCAAAGCCTTTGGGAACATTCACATTAATTAACCGTTGCGGATATAGTACTACATCCTGCGTAAACTTCGCCAAAGTCAAGGATGTATCACGTAATGCATACAAAATTTGCAGCGCTGTAATGATTCCATCACCTGTTGTATGCTTATCGAGACATACAATGTGCCCAGAACCTTCTCCACCTAATTGCCAGTTATTCTTTATCAGTAATTCAAGCACATGACGATCACCAACGCGCGCTCTCATAAAAGGAATACCAAGCTCCCCAAAAGCTTTCTCAATAGCTAGGTTTGTCATGAGCGTGCCAACCACACCACCTTTCAGAATATTCTTTTGCTGACGATGTTTAGCAATAATATAAAGCAAAACATCCCCATCATAGATAGTTCCATCTTTATCAACCATCAATACACGATCACCATCACCATCGAGCGCGATACCAAGATCAGCTCCATGTTGCTTAACTGAATTCTGTAACGTGGTGATATGGGTTGCTCCACATTCGTGATTGATATTAAAACCATCTGGTTCTGCACAGATAGTGATGACATCTGCTCCCAGCTCAAGCATTACATGTCCAGCAATATGATAAGCCGCCCCATGAGCACAATCTACTACAATACGTAAACCACGAAGATCAAGATCATAAGGAAAGGTACTTTTGCAAAACTCGATATAACGCCCTGTTGCATCATTAAGACGTTGTACTTTCCCCAGTTTTGCTGAAGGCATTGTTTGAATTGGATTGTTTAATCCTGCCTCTATTTTAATTTCTATGTCATCAGGTAATTTGGTCCCTCCTGACGAAAAGAATTTCACGCCATTATCTTCGAACAGATTATGCGAAGCAGAAATGACAATTCCAGCTTGAAGGCGAAGAGCCCGGGTTAAATAAGCAATTGCAGAGGTAGGTAATGGTCCGGATAATAAGACATCGACACCTGCGGCAGAAAACCCTGCTTCCAGAGCAGACTCAAACATATAACCTGATACCCGCGTGTCTTTTCCTATCAGAACTGTTGGTCGTTCTCCTTTTGCAAGATGCCAATCAGAGGCGGCTAGTATTTTCCCAGCCGAATAACCAAGATGCATGATAAATTCAGGTGTGATGGGGAATTCCCCTACTCGTCCACGAATACCATCAGTTCCAAAGTATTTTTTATTCATTTTGCGAATTGAATCCTTAAAGCCAGAAGCTAATTACCCTCATTATTTCTTGTAATTAATGCATTATGAACCATGATAGCGTCCTTTGTTGCCTTAACATCATGGACACGTAGAATTTTGGCACCTTTAGTGACAGCAAATAAGGCTGCCGCTACACTCGCATGAACTCGGTTATCCACATCATTCCCAGTAATTGCTCCCAGCATGGATTTTCGCGATAACCCTGCCAGGATGGGCACGTTCATTTGCACAAACTGATCGAGATTTCGGAGTAACTCAAGATTATGTTTGAGTGTTTTACCAAAACCAAAGCCGGGATCTATGATGAGACGATGGTATGGAATACCACCTGAGACTGCAATATCAATGCGATGCTGGAGAAAGCTTTTAACTTCAGAAACCACATCAACATAATGAGGGCTTTCTTGCATGCTTCTTGGTTTTCCCTGCATATGCATTAAGCAGATTATTGCCTTACTTTTTGCGACAATTTCGATAGCACCTGGCGCCTGCAACGCATTCACATCATTTATTATGGACGCACCAGCGCTTATCGCAGCTTGCATGACTTCCGGTTTAGAGGTATCTACAGAAATTGGAATATTTTTTTGAGACAGAATCTCTACCACAGGTATTACACGGCGTAGCTCTTCTTCAAGACTAACACCTAAACTTCCAGGTCGCGTTGATTCACCTCCAATATCTAATATATCTGCGCCTTCTTGAATCAAACGTTCAGCAAGCTCAAGAGCCTTATCTGTTGTTGCGTAGAGGCCGTGATCGGAAAATGAATCAGGTGTTACATTAATGATCCCCATTACATAAGGACCATCAGTCAGTTTTAATTGTTGCAATTGGTTCACTGTAAGACTAAGAAAATCAGGTACCTAGCAAAATACCAAAAGATATACTATCTGGATAAAAAATATGGTCTGCGTACTAATTGATACGCAGACCATTTGATCTAGGAAAGCCTTTATTGATTATACTTCAGCTTCTTGTGCCGGTGTTTCAGTTGCAATAGCTCCTGCAGATTGCTTACCTTCTTTCTCCTTAACTGAAGCTGGAGATTGTGGCGATTGTGGGGGACGTGGTGGTCGTCCTTCCATAATGTCTTTGATTTGCTCGCTATCGATAGTTTCCCACTCAAGCAGTGCTTTAGTCATGGCTTCTATTTTATCACTGTTTTCCTCTATAAGTTTACGAGCAAGCGCATATTGCTCATCAATGATACGGCGAATTTCCATATCAACTTTTTGCATAGTCGCTTCACTTACATTCTTATGAGTAGTTACTGATCGCCCCAGGAACACTTCACTTTCATTTTCGCCGTAAACCATTGGTCCAAGTGTATCAGACATGCCCCATTGGGTAACCATTCTTCTGGCAGTTTCAGTAGCACGTTCAAAGTCGTTGGAAGCACCTGTAGTCATTTGATTCATAAATATCTCTTCTGCGATACGCCCCCCAAACATTACTGCGATAGTTTGCAGAATCTGGTCACGATCCATACTATATCTATCCTCAGCTGGCAGCTGCATCGTCACACCCAGTGCTCGTCCACGAGGGATGATTGAAACTTTGTGCACAGGATCAGTTTTTGGTAAAAGATAAGCTACCACAGCATGCCCCGATTCATGATAAGCAGTATTACGCCGTTCATTTTCAGGCATAACCACCGAGCGTCGCTCAGTACCCATCAGGATCTTATCTTTTGCGCGCTCAAAATCCTCCATATCAACTAAACGTTTGTTAGCACGTGCTGCAAACAACGCCGCTTCATTAACTAGATTTGCAAGATCTGCACCTGACATCCCAGGTGTTCCCCTTGCAATAATATCTGCATGGACATCTGGAGAAATAGGCACCTTCCGCATATGAACCTGAAGTATTTGCTCACGACCACGAATGTCAGGAAGTGGAACTGTAACTTGCCTATCAAAACGACCTGGACGTAACAAAGCGGGATCAAGTACATCAGGACGATTGGTTGCCGCAATCACGATTACACCCATATTGCCTTCAAAACCATCCATCTCTACCAGTAATTGGTTCAGTGTTTGCTCACGTTCATCATTTCCACCACCTAAACCAGCACCGCGTTGGCGACCAACTGCATCAATCTCATCAATAAAAATAATGCAAGGCGCATGTTTCTTGGCTTGTTCAAACATGTCTCTTACCCTGGATGCACCAACACCCACGAACATCTCGACAAAATCCGAACCCGAAATACTGAAAAAGGGAACTTTCGCTTCTCCTGCTATAGCCCGGGCTAATAATGTTTTTCCAGTTCCTGGATTACCCACCATTAAAACACCTCGGGGGATACGTCCACCTAATTTCTGGAATTTTGTAGGATCTCTCAGAAACTCAACTAACTCTGCTACTTCTTCTTTTGCTTCTTCGCAACCCGCAACATCTGCAAATGTCACGTGATTACTATTTTTATCCAACATCCTGGCTTTACTTTTACCAAAAGAAAATGCTCCGCCACTTCGTCCACCACCTTGCATTTGACGCATGAAGAAAATCCATACTCCAATCAGCAATAGCATAGGGAACCATGAAACGAATATGCTCATTAGCATAGAAGGCTCTTCTTCTGGTTTAGCTTCGACGATCACCCCTGCTCTGAGCAGATCACTGACTAGCCACGGATCTGACGGTGCATAAGTTATAAATTGCCGACCATCTGATTTGGTTCCTTTAAGCGTGCGCCCATCAATAATCACTTTCGCAATCCTGCCTTGATTCATTTCATTGATGAACTGAGAGTACTCCAGCGGCGCCTGTAATGATTGACGTACAGTGAATTGATTGAATACTGTCATTAGCACCAACGCAATCACCAGCCAAATAGCCATATTTTTAATTAGATTATTCATGATAGCCCCTTGGTTTGCACCTTAATGATGTGCCAGAATGTTAAATTTCTCATTCTAATCCTATTTTGTAATATTTGTGACAAAACTGGTTATTTGAAAGTATCTGGTTAAAACAAAACTTAATATCCGCCATTCAATTGACAAAACGAATATTCAGTCTAACAGATTTTCCCTAACCCCAATAAATATAGTTCGCTACTCCGATCTCGTGATGCCTTAGGTTTACGAATAACTACTTTTTTAAAGCTTGCTCGCATATCCTTCAGATATTGATCGAAATTACTTCCTTGAAAAAATTTGACAAGGAAATTCCCACCAGGGTTCAATTGCTCCCTGGAGAACATCAATGCCAATTCAGCAAGATAAGTACTGCGTGCATGGTCACTGACTCCTATACCAGCTATATTTGGTGACATATCTGAAATTACAAGATCTATGGAATAATTTCCAAGACAAATTTTAAATTTTTTCAGAATTGCTTCTTCGCTGAAATCACCCTGGATAAAAGTAACACCTGATAAGGAGGGCATCTCGAGTATGTCTAATGCAAAAACTCTCCCACTTTTTCCTATTTTTTCAATTGCTACTTGTGACCAACCGCCAGGTGCTGCGCCCAAATCTATAACTGTCATTCCTGGTTTAAAAAGTTGATCGCGCTCAGCAATTTCTTTTAATTTATATGCTGCTCGCGAGCGATAACCTTCTTTTTTTGCTTGTTTGACAAAAAAATCATTAACATGTTCTGTCATCCATGCTTTACTAGTTTTAGCAGACTTCATCACGTAGTAAAATAGAACTTTATAAAGAATTTATCTATGTTGAAACTTAATACTTCCCAACGCCGATCGCTTGCTGCGCAAGCTCATCACATTAATCCAGTCGTGATTATAGGTAAAGATGGTCTATCAACAGGCGTAATAAACGAACTCGATAGAAGTCTCTCAAGCCACGAGCTTATCAAAATTAAAATATTGAATGGAGATAGAAAAGAGAGAGCCATATTGCTTGAAGAAATCTGTCAGCGATTGGAAGCCTTTCCTATAAATCATATTGGTAAAATTCTAGTCATTTATCGTCCAGAACCCGAAGAAAGAGAGTCACCCGCTAAGATTTCTCAAGAAACCACCTTAATCACAAGAAACTAATCATTATCCTTCTAGAAGGTTCTAGAAGGAATTAATCAATACCCTAAATGTATTTTACATCCAGAATTTCATATTCCCTGATACCTCCTGGCGCTTCTACTACTGCTATATCACCCGCATACTTACCGATCAATGCACGGGAAATTGGAGAGCTGATAGAAATCTTTCCTTCTTTAATATCAGCCTCGTCATCCCCTACAATTTGGTAGGTTACTATCACTTCACTGTTCATATCCTTAAGATCAATCGTAGCACCAAAAACACAGGCGCCATCCGCATTTAGCAGCTCAGGGTTGATGATCTGAGCGTTTGAAAGCTTGGCCTCCAGTTCAGCAATGCGTCCTTCAATAAACCCTTGCTTTTCCTTTGCCGCGTCATATTCAGCATTCTCAGAAAGATCACCATGAGCACGCGCTTCTGCAATAGCGGCAATGACAGCAGGGCGCTGTACAGTTTTCATTTCATGTAATTCTGCACGCAGTTTTTCTGCGCCTATCACGGTTAATGGAACTGGACTCATAACACTTTTCCGCCTTTTATTATCGATTTTATATTATTTATTTGGAGTTCAATCTTTTTCATTATGCATGTAGTTTTTGTAAGTTATAGGCTTGCAACTCACGCATTTCAGCGATACCCATACACGCTGCACGAGCTCCAGCCATAGTCGTGTAATATGTAACTCTCGCTTGTAACGCAGCATGCCGGATCGAATATGAATCCTGAACTGCACTTCGCTTGTCGGAAACTGTATTAATAATCAGACAAATTTCTCCATTCTTGATCATATCAACGATATGTGGCCGACCCTCTGCAACCTTATTTATTTTATTAACCACTAAACCAGCCTCAGCCATCGCTTCAGCAGTACCATGAGTGGCATAAATATTGAATCCTAGTTTTGCAAATTTTTGAGCAATACTAACAGCCTCTGGTTTGTCACTGCCTCGCACGCTGATAAAAATTTTGCCAGTCATGGGCAACCGAACACCAGTAGCAAGTTGCGATTTAACGAATGCCTCTGCAAAAGTAGAACCCACTCCCATGACTTCCCCTGTAGATTTCATCTCAGGTCCCAATATAGTATCTACGCCGGAAAGTTTAGCAAAAGGGAAAACCGCTTCTTTCACTGAAAAAAAGGACAATTGAACTTCTTTTAAAATACCTTGATCGGCTATTTTCTTACCAACCATGCAGCGTGCAGCAATCTTTGCTAGCTGAAGGCCAGTTGCCTTAGAGACAAAAGGAACCGTACGAGATGCCCTGGGATTGACTTCCAGTACAAACACAGTCTCATTCTGAATAGCAAACTGTACGTTCATTAATCCTTTTACATTGAGAGCACGAGCCATCATTCCGGTTTGCCGACGCAATTCATCTTGCATGGCTGAGGAGAGATTAAAGGGAGGAAGAGAACAAGCAGAATCCCCTGAATGGACACCTGCCTGCTCAATATGCTCCATTATTCCACCAACTAAAACGGTTTCTCCATCAAATATTGCATCGACATCTACTTCAGTCGCATTGGTAAGAAAATGATCTAGCAGAACGGGTGAATCATTGGATACTTTGACGGCTTCACGCATGTAGCGCTCGAGATCACGTTGCTCATGAACAATTTCCATAGCACGACCACCAAGCACATAACTGGGACGAACGACTAAAGGATAACCAATGTCACTTGCTGCTGACAAGGCAGCCTCAGCGCTGCGCACTGTACGATTAGGCGGCTGTTTTAACCCTAACTTGTGAAGCATCTCCTGAAAACGCTCACGATCTTCGGCACAATCTATCATATCTGGACTGGTACCAATAATGGGGACACCATTAGCTTCAAGTTCCCGTGCAAGCTTAAGAGGCGTTTGACCACCATATTGCACAATAACGCCCGCCGGTTTCTCTATTGCTACAATTTCAAGCACATCTTCCAGCGTAAGCGATTCAAAATACAGTCGATCAGAAATATCATAATCTGTGGATACCGTTTCTGGATTACAATTGATCATGATGGTTTCATATCCATCTTCACGTAAAGCAAGCGATGCATGAACACAGCAATAGTCAAATTCAATTCCTTGACCAATTCGATTAGGCCCGCCACCTAGCACAACAATTTTCTTTCTGTCGCTGGGATTTGCTTCGCATTCCTCTTCGTAAGTGGAATATAAATAACTCGTATAGGTAGCAAATTCTGCTGCACAGGTATCAACATGCTTGTAAACAGGGCGTAAATTTTCTTGATGCCTACGTGCTCGCACAGCCGTCTCACTTGTATTAAGCAATTTGGCCAACCGCCGATCGGAAAAACCACATCGCTTCAATTTACGCAATGCCTGTAAATCGAGTGAGTCTAGCTTTTTATCTCTAAGCGCTTGCTCTTGTCTCACTAAATCCTCAATTTGTGAGAGAAACCAAGGATCAATATGTGTGAGATGATGAATTTCATCAAATGAAATATTACAACGGAATGCATCAGCAATATACCAGATGCGTTCAGAACCAGGATGACCTAACTCAGTTTCAATGGTTTCGATATCAGTGGTTTTTTCATCCAAACCATCTACGCCAGTTTCCAATCCACGCAATGCCTTTTGTAGTGATTCCTGAAAAGTACGGCCAATAGCCATTACCTCTCCTACGGATTTCATCTGGGTGGTTAGACGATCATTAGCTTGAGGAAATTTTTCAAAAGCAAAGCGTGGAACCTTAGTTACCACATAATCAATTGTTGGTTCAAAAGAAGCAGGCGTCATCCCTCCGGTAATATCGTTACCAAGCTCATTGAGCGTATATCCGACCGCCAGCTTGGCAGCAATTTTAGCGATGGGAAATCCTGTTGCTTTGGACGCCAATGCTGAAGAGCGTGATACACGTGGATTCATTTCAATAACCAACATACGACCATCTTGCGGATTGATGGCAAATTGCACATTGGAGCCACCCGTCTCTACACCAATTTCACGCAACACTGCAATAGATGCATCACGCATGCGCTGATACTCTTTGTCAGTGAGCGTTTGTGCTGGCGCAACTGTAATCGAGTCACCGGTATGGATACCCATTGGATCAAAATTTTCAATAGAGCATACAATGATGCAGTTGTCATGTTTATCACGCACCACCTCCATTTCAAATTCTTTCCAGCCAATGACTGATTCTTCGATAAGGAGCTCCTTAGTTGGGGAAATATCCAATCCACGCTCGCAAATTTCAACGAATTCTTCACGATTATATGCAATACCTCCCCCGCTGCCACCCAAGGTGAATGATGGCCTAATAATAGCAGGATAACCAATCATGGCTTGGACTTGTAATGCTTCTTCCAGGCTATGCGCGACTGCAGAACGTGCTGAATTTAACCCAATTCGCGACATCGCCTCTTTAAATTTTTCCCGATCTTCAGCTTTATCAATGGCCTCACGGGACGCGCCAATGAGCTCCACACCATATTTTTCGAGAACACCATGTTTAACCAGATCAAGCGCGCAATTCAGGGCTGTTTGCCCCCCCATTGTTGGCAATAGGGCATCAGGACGCTCAATCTCAATAATCTTCTCAATCATCGTCCAAGTGACGGGTTCGATATACGTTGCATCGGCTATTCCTGGATCAGTCATAATAGTCGCAGGATTGGAGTTAATCAGAACAATACGATAACCTTCTTCACGCAAGGCTTTGCATGCCTGCACACCGGAGTAGTCGAATTCGCAGGCCTGACCAATGACAATTGGCCCAGCTCCGATGATGAGAATGGATTTTAAGTCAGTACGTTTAGGCATATTCCTCTAACCAGGCAATCTGTAAAACTGAGTATGTATACAAGCTACTATGATTCAAATTGGCTTTTTTTACGTTGATTCATCTGACCGATAAAACGATCGAATAAATAATCCACATCGTGCGGACCAGGACTCGCTTCCGGATGCCCTTGAAAAGTAAAAGCCGGATTTTCAGTAAGTTCAAAGCCTTGCAAGCTATTATCAAATAGCGAAAGATGGGTAATACGTGCGTGGGATGGAAGCGTATTTATATCTACAGCGAATCCATGGTTCTGACTTGTGATGATCACTCGACCATTGTCCAGATCTTGGACAGGGTGATTTGCACCATGGTGACCAAATTTCATTTTGATTGTTTTAGCGCCAATTGCAAGTGCAAGTATCTGATGGCCCAGGCAAATACCAAAAAGTGGGATTTTTTCTTCCAGCAACCTTTGGGTAGTATTAATCGCATAATTACAGGGTTCTGGGTCACCAGGTCCATTTGATAAGAATATACCATCAGGCTGCAAGGCTAGAATTTCATTTACCGGTGTTTGTGCTGGAAATACTGTTACTTTGCAATGACGTTGCACCAGCTTTCGCAATATGGTGCGTTTAATTCCATAGTCAAGAGCAGCAACATGGAAGTGTGTTGTTTGCTGGATATGATACCCACCCCCCAACTTCCATTCACCCTCCTTCCATTCGTACGCTTGATTGCAGCTAACGACCTTCGCAAGATCCATACCGGCTAACCCTGGAAATGCTCTAGCTTCCTGCAATGCTTTGGATTCATCGATCTTACCAGCCATAATACAGCCTGCTTGAGCCCCTTTTTCTCTTAAAATACGTGTAAGCTTACGGGTATCAATCTCAGCAATGGCAACAACTTTCTGATTTTTGAGAAAGGTAGGGAGTGATTCAGTTTTTCGCCAATTACTAGAAACGGCAGGTAAATCACGCACCACTAAACCGGCAGCATAGACTTTGTCTATATTTGATGATTCTATATCTTCTGAATTAGTCCCAGTGTTACCAATATGGGGATAAGTAAGTGTGATGATTTGACGACAATAGGAAGGATCAGTAAGAATTTCTTGATAACCTGTCATAGCTGTATTAAAAGCAACCTCGCCAGTAGTTACCCCTTCAACACCGACAGAAATTCCATGAAAAACAGTGCCATCTTCCAAAACGAGGATAGCACGTGGATGTTGTGACACAAAAGGCTCCTTGTGGATCTGACCAGACATAAAGACGTAAACTTGCAATGTCCACGTTCAAAATCTCTATTGATTATACGTGAGATAAAGTGAGTTTTCTATGAACAGTAAGCATACTGTCAAGTAAACAAAATTATAGCATTATCAACAAAACACTTTTTAGTTATTATCAGCCCTCTAAATTAGGTGTGATCAGATCAATTTTTTGCTGACAGAAAGAAAATAATATCCTTAAAGGAGATTGAGTGATAAATAATATTGGCTTTATTGGTTTAGGTATCATGGGGACGCCCATGGCAGGACATCTTATTCGTGGTGGGCACAAATTATTTCTGCACTCTCGTAGCGGCGTACCTGAGGAACTTATCAAACAAGGCGGCAAGAATTGCGCTTCACCCAAAGAAGTCGCTCAAAATGCAGAAATTATTTTTCTGATGTTACCTGATACACCTGATGTTGAAAAAGTTTTATTTGGTCATAATGGAATCGCTGATGCTTTGAATGAAAATCCTGCTAAAAAAATAATTGTGGATATGAGTTCTATCTCTCCTCTCGAAACCATAAAATTCGCGACCAGAATCAATCAACTAGGTTGTGATTATGTGGATGCTCCTGTTTCGGGAGGTGATGTGGGCGCGAAGAATGCTACACTAACCATCATGGTCGGAGCCGACGAAAGTGTATTTGAAAAAATAAAGCCCATACTTGGTTTGATGGGACAAACAATCACGTTGATAGGTGCTAATGGTACGGGTCAAATTTGCAAAATTGCTAACCAGATTATAGTTGCGCTTACAATAGAAGCGGTAGGCGAGGCACTCCTGTTTGCATCCAAGGCGGGCGCTGATCCGGCAAGAGTGCGACAAGCTTTGCTGGGAGGTTTCGCCTCCTCACGTGTTCTTGAGGTTCATGGAAATCGCATGATCAAACGTTTATTTGATCCAGGATTCCGGATCGAATTGCAACAGAAAGATCTCGCTATCGCCCTTTCATGTGCATCTGACTTAGGCGCAAGTTTACCCAATACAGCTACAACCCAATCGCTTTATAATGCATGCATTGCTCATGGAGGCGCCAAGTGGGATAACTCCGCCCTTGTTTGTATTCTTGAAAAATTAGCCAATCATCAAATAAAAGAATGATATCGACCTATGTCCCGTTTCGAATTAGTCAGTAAACTGCGCTCCTTTCTTCCTCATAATGCTGTTCTATATGAAACGGAGGATTTAAAACCGTACGAATGTGATGGTTTATCTGCATATCGGCAAACCCCGATGATCGTTGCGCTCCCTCAAACAGAAGAAGAAGTGATCAAGATTCTACAGATTTGCCATGCCACCAAAACTCCGGTAGTTGCGCGTGGTGCAGGAACGGGTCTATCTGGTGGCGCGCTGCCTCATAATGAAGGTATTTTGCTATCGCTTGCCAAATTGAAACACATACTTGAAATCGATCCAGTAGCACGCACGGCACGTGTACAACCAGGGGTAAGGAATTTGGCGATTAGTGAGGCAGCTGCACCATACGGTTTGTATTATGCTCCTGATCCTTCATCACAAATAGCGTGCACGATTGGTGGTAACGTAGCTGAAAATTCTGGCGGAGTACATTGTCTGAAATATGGATTGACGGTACACAATATTCTCAAGTTACGAGTGCTAACCGTGGAAGGCCAAGCAATCGAAATTGGAAGTAGCGCACTCGATAGCCCAGGCTATGATTTGCTGGCTTTAATGACAGGCAGTGAAGGACTGCTAGGTATCATCGCCGAGATCACAGTTAAACTCCTTCCCAAACCTGAAAAAGCACAATTAGTGATGGCAGCATTTAATGATGTCCAAAAAGCTGCAGACGCTGTAGCTAACATCATCAGCGCCGGAATTATTCCGGCTGGTATGGAGATGATGGATAAAATCACTATCCATGCAGTGGAGGATTTTTTGCATGCCGGCTATGATTTAGATGCTGCTGCCATCCTATTGTGCGAAGCCGATGGCATGACAGAAGAGGTCGCAGATGAAATTCAAAAGATAAGTACAATCATGCAGGATAGTGGCGCAATCAAAATCAGCATTTCACGCGATGAATCAGAGCGACTGCGTTTCTGGGCGGGACGCAAAGCCGCTTTTCCCGCTGCCGGTAGAGTATCTCCCGATTACTACTGCATGGATGGCACGATTCCTCGCAAGCGCTTAGCCCAAGTATTACGTGACATTGAAACCCTTTCTGCTGAATATGGATTGCGCTGTTTGAATGTTTTCCATGCGGGTGATGGTAATTTACACCCTCTAATACTTTATGATGCCAATCAACCTGGAGAATTAGAGAAAACCGAAGCTTTCGGAGCTAGAATATTGGAAATATGTATCGAAGCTGGCGGAACGATCACTGGAGAGCATGGCGTTGGAGTAGAAAAGTTGGATCAAATGTGTCTTCAATTCAAATCTGCAGAACGAAACCTATTTCATGCAATCAAACAAGCTTTTGATCCAGATGGCTTACTAAATCCCGGAAAAGCTATTCCATCGCTTCATCGCTGCGCAGAATTAGGAGCTATGCATGTACATCGTGGAAAAGATAAATTTCCAACGATACCTAGATTCTGATTGAGCAATGCACTAGGAAAATCCCTCCAAACCACATTATCTTTTCTACCTTATGCCAAAGGCGGTTGAACACTTTATTCATGCTATTAATGCTGCGGTGAAAAACAAAAAACCGCTCTATATACGTGGCGGTAACAGCAAACATTTTTATGGTGGCCAGTTGACTAGTCAAGCGTCCGACACACTCGATGTAGCAACTTATTCCGGTATCGTAAATTACGAACCGAGTGAACTTGTCGTAACCGCACGAGCAGGTACACGCTTGGCTGATCTTGAAACGATATTATCCGAACATCATCAGATGCTGGCTTTTGAGCCGCCTCATTTTGGTGAAAATGCAACATTGGGTGGCTGTATCGCTACCGGGCTATCTGGACCCCGAAGAGCATATACTGGAGCAGTCCGTGATTTTGTGCTCGGGGTACGCATGCTTGATGGCAGAGGGGATGATTTACATTTTGGCGGGCAGGTAATGAAAAATGTTGCTGGTTATGATGTTTCACGTTTTGTAACAGGCGCAATGGGGACCCTAGGAGTTCTGTTGGAAGTTTCACTCAAGGTATTGCCGCTACCATCAATGGAAATAACTCTAGGCATGCAGATGAAAGAATCCGAAGCGATTGACAAGATGCATCAATGGGCAAGTAAACCATTACCTATTTCTGCCACCTGCTTTTATAATGATAATCTTTTTGTGAGACTCTCCGGCGCCGAGTCTGCCGTGCATGCCGCCCGTCTTAAACTTGGTGGAGAAGAAATTAAACAAGGAAAATCGTTCTGGCAATCCATACGTGAGCATACTCACCCCTTCTTTCATTCGGGGGGGAGACTGTGGCGCTTATCAATCAAATCTTCTACCCCGAAGCTATTATTGCCAGGACAACAATTATTAGAATGGGGTGGTGCATTGCGCTGGCTGGCGAGCGATGAAAATTTAAATGAAAAAGCAATTCGATCGCAAGCAGAAGCTGCAGGCGGACATGCCACCTTGTTTTATGGTGAAAAATCCTCTGCTCAGGTTTTTCATCCCTTAACTACTTATATGATGACACTCCATAAGCGCTTGAAACAAAAATTTGATCCTGCCGGAATATTCAACCCAGGACGAATATATTCGGAGTACTAAACCAATGCAGACTAATCTTGCTGATTTTATTAAACACACCCCAGAAGGCCAGGAAGCTGATGCCATATTGAGATCCTGTGTACATTGCGGCTTTTGCCTGGCCACGTGCCCCACTTATCAATTATTGGGAGATGAACTGGATAGCCCACGAGGTCGCATTTACTTGATGAAACAAGTCCTGGAAGGGCAGCCAGTCACTCAGAAAACACAGCGTCATCTTGATAGATGCCTTACTTGCCGCGCTTGTGAAACAACCTGTCCCTCTGGCGTACGATATGGTCGACTACTCGATATTGGGCGAGGTGTTATTCACAAAAATGTAACACGTGGTATGCGTGAGAGAAGCATCCGCTATTTATTGAACAAAACGTTGCCTAACCGATATTTATTTAAATCATTGTTCAAAATAGGCCAATTTTTCCGCCCTTTATTTCCGGGCAAATTAAAAAAATCAATCCCTCCCAAGATTCAAAATAACAAAAAGTGGCCAACAAAAAAACATCAACGAACCATGCTCGTACTCGATGGATGCGTGCAGCCGGAGCTTTCACCTAACATCAATATTGCTACCGCGCGCGTTCTCGATAAGCTTGGAATTTCGCTAATTACGGCAGAAAAAGCAGGCTGTTGTGGCGCGCTCTCTTACCATCTTGATACTCAGCAAGATGGATTGAATCACATGCGCCGCAATATCGATGCTTGGTGGTCACTTATTGATGAAAAAAAGAATACACAGCCGATAGAAGCCATCGTGATTACAGCAAGCGGTTGTGGAGTCACAATCAAGGATTATGGGCATTTATTGCACCACGATCCAGCTTATGAGGAAAAGGCTACACAAATCTCAGCATTAGCCAAAGATATCAGTGAAATCTTAGCAGCAGAAACAGATAACCTGGCCACTCTCCTTGAAAAATCAGAACCATATGACAAAACAAAGCTTGCGTTTCATTCTCCTTGTACGCTCCAGCATGGTATGCAGATTCGCGGTGTTGTCGAGAAAATACTAGGTATTGCTGGTTTTACGCTTTGTTCTGTTAAAAATGCTCACCTTTGTTGTGGTTCTGCTGGCACTTACTCCATCCTTCAGCCAAAATTGTCTCAACAATTGCTCAAAGAAAAATTAATTAACCTTACTGCCGAGAAACCAGATCAACTCGTAACTGCGAATATTGGTTGCTTAATGCATCTACAAAGCGGCACCTCATTACCCGTCAGGCACTGGATAGAAGTTTTGGATGAAATACTAAGTAACATCCCCCAAGATCATAAATAAACCATCTCTATGCCTTTATCGTAGTTTTAAGCGATATTTATATTCTTTTCTAGCTTATCTTTGATATTCTTTCCTTGCTATCTATTTCATCTGCCTTGCTTCTGCTTCAGCTCGCCCCTATATCTAAACTTTCCTTACAATTTTTTCACATTCTTTCAGGTAAAGTTTAAAGCCTCTGCTCCTGTTATATAACGGAAATCGCAGGTTTATTACTATGAGATTAGTTCAGTAACTAAAACAATCTTAGTTAATCGGATTAATTACTTTTTATTCAATAAAAATAAAATATTAGGAGCGGTTTCAGTTTATTATTAAAAATACCTATGATAGAGTTTTTGTGTGTATCAAAATAAATTTTTAAGCAATTTTATTTAGTGAGGAGAATTTCAGAATGAAAACAAAGACTGCTAATCTGATGATAATAGTTTTTTCGCTATCGCTTGCGATTGGTTTATTAGGCTGCCAACCGAGGGGCAAAATTGTAGATGCAAAACAAAGCCAATCAGAAGCTGAGGAGAAAGGGGAGAAGAAAGCTGAGAAGAAAGCTGAGTCTGAAATAATCGCAGATTCCACGAAAGGCACGCCAGAATCATTTCCAAGTGATAGCGAGGAAATTTCTAAAGAAACAACTATATCAGCTGATCAAACCATTGATACCATGCCAAATGAATTAATTGAATCTGAAAACTCATCATTAGCATTCATAAATGAAACTCAGTCGTTAGCAAAAAAATCAGAGCAGCCAATTGAAAAATATGAAGATTTGAGCGAAGTTGTCAAGGCAACCCCTGAATTAATTCGTAAAGTTCAACAGGCTCTAGCTGATGCTGGATTTAATCCTGGTGCAATTGATGGAAAAAGTGGGGCTAAGACTATAACTGCATTGAAAAATTTTCAAAAACAGAACAATCTTACAGTAGGTCAGCTAACTAAAGGAACGCTGCAAAAGCTTAATGTATCCTATCAATAGGTTTTGACAAGAAATTCGTTTCAATACAGACTGGAAAAAGATGGCTACAGATTATTCTGAAAGCATTTCTCTCAAATTAGAGAATTAATTCATTATAAAGATCTATTTTTCCAGTCTGTATCTTTATAATTATTAATTGTCACTAATTAATTTAATATATAAATATGATGATCAGATTTTTATATAAATTTAGGAATTAGAAGAATTAATATTTTTATTCTAGAATCGTTGCTTTGGTTTATAAAATATACATGCTAGCATATCGATACCTAGTAGAATAATGACAAATAGAATAGCGATTTTATTTTAAAATATTTTTATTCATAATTATTATTAAGCTATGAATTACATTGAGACTTCTTTCTTTTCATAAAAAAAGAAATGGTATTGCATTAATTAACCAGAATAAGAAAAAGATAAAAAGATGGTGTTCAATTTGTGAACAAGTTGGTAATTCCTATTTTATCGTGAAATAAAAAATAAAATTAGTACTAAAAAATAGCGGAGAGAAATTAAATGGGCATTCCTTTTTTACAAAAATACCGTGTTGGTAGTTATATATTAAAGCAGAAGATTCAAGGTAATAAACGTTATCCTTTAGTACTAATGTTGGAGCCTTTATTTCAATGTAATCTGGCATGTGCAGGTTGTGGCAAGATTGATTATCCAGATGATACTTTACGACGTCGAATGAGCGTACAAGATTGTCTAGCAGCCGTTGATGAATGTGGCGCACCCGTCGTCTCAATCGCTGGTGGAGAGCCACTCATTCATAAAGAAATGCCACAGATTGTAGAAGGTATTATCAAACGAAAAAAATTCGTCTATTTATGTACCAATGCACTATTACTAGAGGATCGAATGGATGATTATCATCCTTCGCCGTATTTTACTTTTTCAATACATCTTGATGGCAACAAAGAACGTCATGACACATCAGTTTGTCGTGAAGGAGTTTATGATAAGGTAATTCCGGTTATTCAAGAAGCTCTCAAGCGCGGCTTCAGAGTCACAGTGAACTGTACGCTCTTTCAAAATGAAACGGCAGAAGAAGTTGCAGAATTTTTTGACACTGCTACTGAATTAGGAGTAGAAGGGATCAATGTATCCCCAGGATTCAGTTATGAACATGCTCCACGCCAGGATGTTTTTTTGCAGCGATCAGTTAGCAAGCGCCTTTTTCGCTCAATCTTTCAAGAAGGGAAAAAAAGAAAGCAGGCATGGAGATTCAATCACTCCAGTCTTTACTTAGATTTCCTCGCAGGCAATCAAAATTATCAATGCACTGCATGGGGTAATCCCACACGCAACCTCTTTGGTTGGCAACGGCCTTGTTATTTATTGGTAGATGAGGGTTATGCAGCCAGCTTCCGTGAATTAATGGAAGAAACAGATTGGGATAAATACGGTGTAGGCAATAATCCCAAATGTGCTAATTGTATGGCTCACTGTGGATTCGAGCCGACCGCGATTAACGATACATTTGCTCACCCCCTTAAAGCACTGCGCGTAAGCCTTCGTGGACCACGTCTTGATGGGCCTATGGCACCCGATCCTTCACAAAAGAACTTAATCTCCCCTAAAGTTAATGCCTCGCAGAAGGAATTTCCAATACCCGTAGTAGTTGAACAAAAAACAAATACCTCAACCGCTTCATCAAGCAATCTAACTCGCTCTGATGGATAGCATAGAATATCTTATTTGCGACCTAATTATATAAAGTAGCAAAGGATAGCGCTTTTACTCTGAATTAGTTCCAAGAAGTTTGATTTAGATAGGACGATGATAGAGCTTGCAATATATTTAGCTTTTGTGGGTACTTTTCTTTGGTGGATGATAGTGCTGGTTCCTTGGCGACCATGGAACACACAAGAATCTTTGGAGTCAACAAATGATGAAAAGCTACCTTTAGATGATATTACAGTGCTTATTCCCACACGCTCCATGCTTTGGGTAATGGCACTTCCTATTATCGGTACTTTGTTTTTACTGATGACATGGACTTCAGCATTCCGATTCTGGCGTGGTGAGCGTGCTCAATGGAAAAATCGTCGATATGAGATCTCTGCTTGAATTTAGAAGCATCAAATATGTCTTAATTACACTCATCTTACTGTCATTGGCTACTGTGGCCAGGGCTCAAGATTTCCAATCCGACACCCCAGAACATGTCATCCAGGGATTACAGGAAACATTCATTCAGGCGATGAAAAAAGGAGACGAGCTAGGTTATCGCGGCCGCTTAGAGCTCATGACACCTGCCATCAATCGCTCGCATGATATGGATACCATAATACGTTCAATACTGGGAGCTAATTGGAACAAACTAGATGGGAAGCAACAACAGAAAATCAATGAAACCTTCCGTAAACTCAGCATTGCAACTTATGCTGAAAGGTTTAATCGTTATGACAGAGAACGTTTTGAAATTATAGAGCAGCGCTCGTTACCGCGGGATCAGATATTAGTAAGAAGTAAATTGATTCAGGCGGATGGTAATTCCATAAACTTTGATTATGTATTGCATCAAAGCAAAGAAGGATGGCTCATTATTAATATTCTAGTGGATGGTGTCAGTGATCTTGCCATGAAGCGGGCTGAATATAATGCAATCTTAAAACGAGATGGTTTCGAAGCACTGATCGCGATGCTTGAGCAAAAAATACTTCAAACGGAGCAGAATTAGCATAGTAATGAAAGAATCGAGTATGTGAGCAAGGAGCATGCAGGGATAAGCGCATGAAGAGTAGAATTTGGAGCACATCAATTTAACTTGGAAAAAGAGACAGCATTGGGCAGTCCTGCAATGTGCTTATATAGTTACTTAAGTTTGATGCATCCACCATGGCTCAAATCACTTGACAAAAGTCACCAATTGCACAGAAAATCGTTATTGTATTCATCCGAATCTGACTCCTCTAATGATGAAACTCTTTTTAAGAACCGCTTCATCATAAGGAATTTAGTTTCCTTTTACAGCTTTTCTTATGTTGAACTCACGTTAATATTAATACTAGAACGAGCGATCAACTGAGGAATCTAGGTTAATAGGGCTGGTAATTTTCTTACCTTTTCAAATGGGTCACAAACACTTCTCAAGTGCATCGATCATCATTCCTGCTACGTTAAATCCAGTCTGATTGGTAATTTCCTGCATTCCGGTTGGACTCGTAACATTGATTTCGGTCAACGAGTCACCAATTACATCAAGCCCTACAAGCATCAATCCTTGTTTGTATAATTTCGGACCTACTGTATTTGCGATTTCAAGATCGCGCTTAGATAATGGTTGCGCTATACCAATACCACCAGCAGCAAGGTTGCCACGTGTTTCACCTGGTTTGGGTTTACGGGCAAGTGCAAAAGGAACAGGTTCTCCAGCAATGAGTAAAATGCGCTTGTCGCCTTGGCTGATCTCGGGTAGAAAACGCTGCGCCATGATGGTACGAGTGCTGTAATGGGTAAGCATTTCAAGAATAACGCTAATATTATGATCAGCGCGATGAACACGAAATACACTCGCCCCCCCCATTCCATCAAGTGGTTTTAATACAATATCTTCATGCTTATCGAGAAACTCTCTAATCAGAATCTCTTGTCTTGTTACTAGAGTGGGTGGAATAAATTGAGGAAAATTTGCAATGGCAAGCTTTTCATTATGATCACGTATACTTCTTGGACTATTGACAACAAATGCGCCTTGCTGCTCAGCAAGTTCCAATAGATAAGTACTGTACACATATTCCATATCAAATGGCGGATCTTTGCGCATTAATACCACATCAAATTCTTGTAGTGGTATTGCCTCTGACAGACCTTCTTGGTACCAGCGAGATTTTTTGTTCTTTTGATTAGCTAGGGTCAATTTCCGTGAGAATCCGGTCACTAGCTTATCTTTCCAGACAACGTCTCCTTGTTGCATGACAAATAGTTGATGATCGCGGCTGGCCGCTTCACGCATCATGGCAAAACTTGAGTCTTTGTCAATTTTAATTGAATCAAGTTGATCTAGTATGAAAGCAAGCTTCATTGAGTGCTAGCTCCGCAATGTTTCTAGAGTTTGGTTAGGAGGCACTCTTATGTGGCGCTCTAATTCTAGCGAAGCTGCCAGCAATGCTAGTCGTGCTACCACACCGTAGGCATAAAACCGGTTTGGCGCGGAATCTGGAAGAGCAGCATGGTTAGGTAGCACACAGGAAGTATCAAAAGCTAACGGTACAAAATGCATACCCGGAGCATTTAAATTTTCATCAACACCTCTTCCTGTATGAACACGATAAAAACCTCCTACTACATACCGATCTATCATGTAAATAACAGGTTCGGCAACTGCCTGATTGATGCTCTCAAAAGTATACACACCTTCTTGTACCAGTACGTGTGTAACCGATAAGCCTTCTTTGGTTATTGCCATTTTATTGCGCTGCTTACGATTGAGTTTATACACATCCGCACTATCTTTAACGGTCATAATACCCATACCATAGGTACCAGAATCAGCTTTAACAATAACAAAAGGTTTTTCTTTGACGCCATACTGAGTGTATTTCTCCTGGAGATCTTTCAGTATTTCATCAACTGCTGCAGCAACACAATCCTCCCCTTTTTTCTCACGAAAATCAATTTTGCCACAGGAGCCAAAATAGGGATTAATTAACCATGGGTCGATTCCAATCAGCTCGGAGAATTCTTGAGCTACACTGTCATACATGGAAAAATGCTGAGACTTTCTGCGTGTCGACCAACCTGCATACAATGGCGGAATGACGATCTGATCAAGATCCTTCAAAACTTCTGGAATACCACTCGAAAGATCATTATTGAGTAAAACAGCGCATGGTTCGAAATTTGCCACAGACAGCCTATTATTCTTGCGTTGTATCGGCTCTAATACCAAAGTATTCCCATCAGGGAGGTGAATCGTCGTCGCACTAGTAATTTCTGGCAAGAGGGAACCAACACGAACATGCATGCCCGCATGCCGCATAATGTCTTGCAGTATAGCAACGTTCTGCAAGTAAAAAATATTACGAGTATGATTTTCCGGTATAAGCAATATGCTATGTGCATCAGGGCAAATTTTCTCAACAGCAGCCATCATGGCTTGAACGCATAGCGGTAAAAATTCTGGATTGAGATTATTGAATCCACCAGGAAAAAGATTGGTATCAACCGGTGCAAGTTTAAACCCGCTATTGCGCAAATCTACAGAACAATAAAAAGGAACGGTATGTTGTTGCCATTTGCCACGCAACCAATGTTCAATAGCAGGCATTGCTTCAAGAACACGTTTTTCCAGTTCGAGAATTGGGCCGCGTAGCGCAGTTGTTAGATGAGGAACCGGCATGAAATATATGTATTTAAAAATAATAGATTATAACATTACAAGTGATTCGAGCTAATCATTGCCATTGGAGCGAGAATATTCAGCCATGAGATCATGGAAAAAACACAGGCATCTCTGCAATCGTATTTTTCCAGCCTTAAGGACGCAGGCATTTGGATACAGCTAGGGTCTGTTAACGTTTTGAGATAAGTTATTCCATAAATAGAAAGCAAACTCGTAATACTGAGGTTCTCACACCACTAATAAAACGAGTTTGCGATGCCTCGACTGATGCTCACTGATGAGTTCTGGCCGAAGCTGGAGAAGATTCTGCTTCAAGAAGCGATTTATAACAAGCGCAATCTGCGCATGACAGTAGAAGGTATGCTATACCGAATGCGGATTGGTTGTCCGTGGCGAGACTTACCTGAGGTGTTTGGATGCTGGAATTCCATTTATAAGAGATTCAATGCTTGGTCA
>NZ_JAWJYP010000014.1:0-84454 GCF_033063275.1 Nitrosomonas sp. Is37
TTCTTCCGTTTTTTGGTTGATTCATAAAATGGTGAATGTTAACAAACAGCAAAAATCGCTACATCAGCTAGCTCTCACAATTTCCAAACAGTTTCTTAGATGCTGAGGGATAAAAATTGTATGCTGATGCATTATTGTCTACCTGATTGCTGTTGGCTAGCATCATAATGTAATAAAGGCTAGGCCGGTTTGATTGTTGCTTCTGTTCGGGTACTTGGAGTCAGCAGATAATTACAACTTTATATGCAGCGGTGACACAATCTATATTTTGAGATAGATAATGGCAACGTAATAGTAATGATCTGGGAGGGAAAAAGATGCAGCAAGCACCTGCAACCGCGAATTCTCAACTGGGTATAAAGGGATAATGAATGGGTAAGTCTGTCATTAGTTATCCAATGCGCGTTGTATTCTTGTGGTTTCTACTTGGGCAGATGCCGCTGTTGTCTGCTACGGAGGTTGCGGCATCCACACCCACGGCTGACGCCATCTTTACCATGCTTAAGCTTGATCGGGATAAAGTAGCTGATCTTGAACGCGGTAAGATCGTCACTTTTGAGACAGGGGAGGCAACAACCCAAAAGGAATTGATGATGGGGTTGAGCATGTATCTTCCATCATCACCAGTGAAGCTGGCAGTTTTTTTCAAACATAAAGATTTGGCGACGATTGATCAAGATGTCTCGGCACTGGGCGAGATATTTCCACAATCCGGTGTAGACGCTTTCAAGGAATTTGTTTTTACGCATGAGCAGAGCAATGAAGCCCGGAATTTGCTCGCAGTTACTGCGGGTGATCAATTCAATTTGTCTGCCGAGGAAATTGATAGCTTTGCTTCTCTTAGAGAAAAATTGACCGATGCCGACGAAGCGGCTTTGGTTACAAGCGTATCGCAGCATTACCAGCAGATCTTATTGCAGCGCTGGCAAGCTTATAGTAAGCATGGTCTGGCTGGACTCGCGCCTTACGTACGCAAACGAGCAGATGTTAATCTTGTTGACGAATTACGCATAGCAGCTGCTAACAGCAAATTGCTGGCGCACTTTTCTCCAGCTTTACAAAAGGTCTGGTTAAATTATCCGACCCAGCTGCCAGCCAATACTGAAGAACGATTTTTTTGGCTCAATCGACAAGTGCAAAATCGACCTACGGCAATTCTCAGCCATCGTATCGTGTTAACAACTGATGCTGCTTCAGTAATTATTACCAGACAATTCTTTGTCGGCCATTCTTACAACTCCAGTCATCTGATCTTGGGTTGCCTGCCGTACCGTGATGGCTCTATCGTGTTTTATACACACAGAACTTCAACTGACCAGGTTACTAACAGTTTAAAGCGCAGCATCGGCCGCCAGCGGATTAAACAGCAAATGATTAAGAATTTGCAAGGTTTACGTACTGCACTCGAATCCTTCTAAGCACGTTAGCGGGATTGATTCTTTGCCATCTTATTAATACTGTCTGCGGCTTGCCTTCGCGTCATATTTGATTTGGAAATGGAATAAGTCGTAAATCGGTAAACCTGGCAATGAAAACGGTGTCTCAGAAATATAGTTACCAAAAGTTGTTTTCATTTAAGGAGATTCTGAATAATTCCATTTCTAAATCAAAGCTGACTTTATTGGCTTCTCCTTGCAGTCTTATTAATACTGTCTGCGGCTTGTCTTCGTGTCATGTTTGATTGGAAATGGAATAAGTGCTATACGTAGGCGAAGTGGTGCAGAGGGGTCTATATTTGGTGCTCGAAAACTCGCTCTATCTATTCTGATATGTAGCTATGCCAAAACATAGTTTCGCTAAAATTTTGTTTGATCGAAACTCGTTGAGCTTGTTTTCCCGTTTCCTGCGCTCTGTCTGCCTTACAGTTTATCCTGCTTGGCAACTTATTCAAGGCTTCCTTAGATAGATCACTCATTTGTCTCAGATGTGTAAAAGGAGGTTCTAACAATATGAAAAAAAACTTATTTACTCAGCTCCTGTACCTGGCGTGGCTGCTAGCCCTGCCTGGCCATGCAAGTGATGATGCTATCGCTAATCTGCGGCAGACCGGTAAGGCATTTGCCTCTGTTGCACGCGCCGTTTCACCCTCTGTCGTGTTCATACAGGTGGAGGGTAAAGCATCGAGAGGGGTTACACCATTTTCTTCTCCATTCGATGATGAGTGGCCTTTTGGTGAGGATTTCTTTAAACGTTTTTTTGGTGATCAGTTTCCAGGAATTCCTCGGACGCCACGCTCTGATAAGCTACAAGAAGAGCGCCGCGTCATGGGACAGGGTTCCGGTTTCGTTTTTGCAGCCAAGGACGGTCTGCTATCTAATAAAACTTATATTCTGACGAACAGCCACGTGGTAGAAAATGCCGACAAAATCCGGGTGAAATTTCAGGATGATCGTGAATTCGTGGCCAAGGTCACCGGCCGTGATCCGCAATCTGATATCGCGGTGATAGAGATCAATGCGCATGGCTATCACCCACTCACGTTAGCGGATTCTTCTAAAGTGGAGGTTGGTGAG
Source organism: Nitrosomonas sp. Is37 (assembly GCF_033063275.1). Classification (NCBI taxonomy): domain Bacteria; kingdom Pseudomonadati; phylum Pseudomonadota; class Betaproteobacteria; order Nitrosomonadales; family Nitrosomonadaceae; genus Nitrosomonas; species Nitrosomonas sp. Is37. Next base: position 2,514 of record NZ_JAWJYP010000014.1, read on the forward strand.
TGGGTGGTGGCGATTGGTAATCCCTTTGGCCTTAGCCACACGCTGACAGTCGGTGTAGTCAGCGCCAAGGGGCGAACGAGTCTTGGCATCAATGATTACGAGGATTTCATTCAAACCGATGCTGCAATCAACCCCGGTAACTCAGGTGGCCCATTAGTCAATCTGGATGGTGAGGTAGTAGGCATCAATACGGCCATCTTTAGTCGCAGTGGAGGGTACATGGGCGTAGGCTTTGCTATCCCTAGTAATCTGGCCAAGACAATTGCCAATCAATTGATTGAACATGGCGAAGTTACACGTGGTTACTTGGGTATCGTCATTCAGCAGCTGACATCTGCCCTGGCAGAATCGTTTGGAATTGAGGCATCGCAAGGGGTTCTTGTTGCTCAGGTCAGCAAGCATTCCCCTGCAGAGAAAGCAGGGCTGCGCCAGGGCGATATCATCGAGCGCTTTGAGGGCGAGCCAGTCAAAGATGTAGGAAGCTTTCGTAACCGGGTAGCGTTGACTGCTCCCGGTACCACTGTCGAGTTAATTATTCTGCGAGATGGCAAGCAAAAAACCATGGAAATCACGATCGGTAAACTCACCAAGGATAAGCAGCTTGCCGAGGAAACATCGCAACGTGCAGAAGATATTGGTTTGACAGTGCAGACGCTGACACCGCAACTGGCAGAACAGTTTGATGCAACAGTGGGTGAAGGTGTACTCGTCACGGAGGTTCGACGCGGCTCCATTGCTGCCATGGCGGGAATCAAGCCAGGTACGATTGTCCTTCAGGTAAATCGCAAAGAAGTGAAGAGTGCTGCCGAGTTTCAACGTGCAGTCAAAGAAAGCAGCAGTGATAAACGTTTGTTGCTGCTTATCCGTGAGGGTGAAACGCAACGCTTTGTCGCTTTGAGCTGGTAGCAAACTAATGCGTGTAAATAAAATGCCAACTTAGTGCTTGTGGAAGGGGAGCTTACGATGACGGGAAAATTTGTTCTAAATCCGCGCATGTTATGGATATTCGTTACAACCTGGTTCTGCTTGTCGCAGGTAACGATTGTGCTGAGCGCACCGGAGAAGGCTCAAGTACAAATAGAGCCTTTGAACGAACCAGGTGTTCTTGATGTTTCCAATCGCTCCATTACTTCGCATACCTTTACGGCTGGCGGAGTAAAATTTGACTATACGGCTACCGCTGCATCGATCACGGTTTATGATAAACGATCAAAACCAATAGGCCAGATTTTCTATGTTGCCTACACGAGGGAACAGCAGGGTGGGTGTCCCCGACCGCTTACCTTTGTATTTAATGGTGGCCCTGGTGCCGCTTCCGCGTACCTGCACCTTGGCGCGCTCGGACCACAGCGAGTGGTTTTCAATCCAGATGGTACCGTGCCGCCGATGCCAGCGCGAATCGTGGACAACCCGAGAAGCTGGCTAGCTTTTACTGATCTGGTTTTTGTTGATCCTATCGGAACGGGTTATAGTCGTGAAGTGAGGCATGACGAAAGCAGCAAGAAAGATGATGAGGTTAGGCGGAAACCGGAATCTTCCGGCAATACCTCTCCGCAAGCGAAGGCCTGGGGGGTTGAGGAAGATACCGTTTCGCTGTCTCGTTTTATTCGTACCTATCTGACTGAAGAAAATCGCTGGTTATCGTCCATTTATCTGGTTGGTGAGAGTTATGGGGGATTCCGGGTCGCGCGCCTGTCTAAACGGTTGCAATCCAAGTTTGGTATTGCGCCAACGGGTTTGATCCTGATTTCGCCTGCGCTGGATTTTAGTTTTATCTTGAGTGATGAGCGCAACCTGTGGCCATGGGTGTCGTTATTGCCGAGTTACGCGGCGGTTGCGGCAGTCCATGAACGCAGTAACAAGATAAACTACCGGGCGAGTGATCCCCGTTCTTCGCTAGCGGAAGTGGAGCGTGTCGCCTCGTCCGACTATCTTCGCGGACTGGCAACGGGCTCGTTCGAACAGGATTTGCTTGAGCAAATCAGTAGATTGATCGGTTTGGATAAGGATATCCTGCTACGTGGGATGGGGCGTGTTCCTTCCGCACGTTTTGCCAAGGCGCTGCTCGCCCACCAGCGTCGTGTGCTGACTTTGTATGATGGATCGATTACACTAATCGATCCAGAGCCAGCTACATCACTGCTTACTGGCAGCGATTTCTATCTCCAGCGGCTCAATGCGCCTCTGACAGCAGCTTTTAACAATTATGTCCGCGATCGCCTCAATTTTAAAACTGATATACCCTTTCTGCTGTTAAATGAAGAGGTATCTGAATCGTGGAATTGGCGATCTGGAATTCGCGGGCAACAAGGCTTTGCCGAAGCCCTTTCAGATCTGAAAGAGGCCATGAACCTGAATCCCGCTATGCGGACGCAGATTGTGCATGGTGTTTTCGACCTGGTCACCCCATACTATGCCTCGGAGATGATGATCAAACAAATGGCGCTGGATCCGCTGATAAGTAATAACATTAAGCTCAAGGTCTACCATGGCGGACACATGCCTTACTTGCATCAGAAGACGCTTGATAGCCTGTTTGAGGATGCGCTACAGTTTTACAAATTTACGCCATGACTGAATCACCCTGGCAGTTGATCAGGCGATGTACAGATGCTGGTTTGAGTGTAATCTGGCTAATAGGGAGATCGGTAATCTTTGATCAGGAAGATATAATGAACGAGTCTATGCATATTGTTTGTCCGCAGTGTGATGTCATCAATCGTATTCCTTCTGCGCGACTGAGTGAAGCACCGAAATGTGGTAAATGTCACCGGCCACTGTTTGATGGTCATTCCGTTGAATTGACTGAGTCCACCTTTCAGCAGCATATTAGTCATAATGATATTCCGTTGTTAGTAGATTTCTGGGCGCCATGGTGTGGTCCCTGCAAAATGATGGCGCCTCAGTTTGCTCAGGCCGCCATCCAGCTTGAGCCCAAAGTGCGTCTGGCCAAGTCAATACCGAGGTTGAGCAGATGCTGGGCGCCCAGTTCGCTATTCGCAGTATTCCGACGCTGGTGTTGTTTCAGCACGGTCGTGAGGTGGCACGTCAGTCGGGAGCTATGGGAATGGCAGATATCGTGAGATGGGCGCTTAATCATAGCTGATTAGATCTTTCTTCGGATTGCTTATACGTTTGTACCTGCCATAGCAGTCATTCTGAGTTTCAAGGTAATGAAAAATGGGTAGTAGAAATGGAACAGCCTGAGAGCTTATTGTATCTATCCCATAAGACGCTTGAGAGCTTGGCTCTCACGACAAAAGATATTATCGAAAGTATTGAGTATCTTTTGCATGGGCGTAGACAGTCACAGGTCTGGAATGCACCGAAGGCTGTTATTACACCGCCGGATGGCAGATACATGATGGCGACACTGTCTGCGGCCGATGATCCACCTTTTCTGGCTGTAAAGTCGCTTATTCTCAATCCGCGCAATCGGGAACATGGACTCCCGGATATTAACTCATTGGTTACCCTTCTTGATAGCAATACAGGTCTGCCACTGGCTGTCATGGATGGTAATTGGATTACAGCAGTGCGCACAGCAGGATTGAGTGCGGTTGCCGCCAGGCAGCTTGCAAAGTCTGATGCTTCCACCGCTGCATTTATCGGTTGCGGTGTTCAGGCACGCAGCCATTTGCAGGCCTTTTCTGAGTTGTTTCCTCTAAAGGAAATTCGAGTGTTCGGTCGCGGAAGCGCAAACCGGGAAGCTTTATGTCAGGCAGCGGAAAAGCTGGGTCTATTGGCAGTCGCTAGCAAGAGTGCCCGGGAAGCGGTGAGTGACGCTGATCTGATAATTTCGACCGTTACCCTTTCGCCCGAGCTCGTTCCCTTTCTTGATGCATGCTGGTTGAAGCCAGGTGCCTTTGTCACGGCGGTTGACTTGGCTGCATCCTGGTTAAAAAACGGTATGCCCACATTCGACCGAATTATCATTGATGATATTGAGCAGGAGGCGCAAATGTCCACACCTCTGGTTGATCCTGAGTTAGTGAGTGGTGATCTGACAGGTTTGGTTAATGGTGACATCGCTGGGCGCTGCTCTGACGATGAAAAGACTGCTTTTATTTTCCGCGGTCTGGCTTTGGGAGATCTTGCTCTTGCAGCGCTTGCCTACCAGCGTGCCCGTCAGTCATTCAAGGGATTTGAAATTGAACGCTAGTGAAACCTGGATTAAAAAAAGAGAAATCAGCAAGAAACCACGCCTCGCTCTGATTAAATAATACCGTGCTGCGCCAGCTATTTTTCAGCTTCGATAGCAAGTAACACAATCCACGGGATCGTGCAGCAGAATATGAGTTCTTCCGTTGATAACGGTACAGTATTAAAGATATCGTTAAGCAGGGGGTATGTAGATCACACCTAACTGTAGCAGCACGGTCAGCAATACTGCGTCAATCAGGACTCGATTCGTCAATCAGCCGATGGTAAACAATGATTGTGTTTCCGAGCGGATCGCCAGCACGTGGACCAACTGCGAAAACGTCAGGACAGTAAAGACCCTCGTCTGTCAATTTTTGACGTTATTTTGCAAGCCCCATGCTTGCGTAAACAGCGATAACGCGCCAATCAGCAATCCGATTCATAAAATATGTTTGCCACATGCCATGCGCAAAAATGCTTTCTCGCGGATGCCGTGGTGGTCGCTGCATGATATCTTGTTCTGCTTTCTCCTGGCTCAATGCCAAATTGGGCGTTAGCATTCCAGTGGCTGTCACCACCCCTGTTGCTCGGCCGCGTGTGGTAAGGGTGCCACGAAACAGCATGTTATGCCGTTCAGCAAGGATAGCGTTCTTGTCCAGTATCGGAGCAATGATTTTGCTCACTGGCATGGATTCACATGTGAGCGCTGCTTCGTCAACCTCTAGATCTGTTGCTTCCAGCAGGTGAATATCTGCTGACACCATATTACCGGCCTCCAATAACACGATATTGCCTGGAACAAGCTCTATCGCGGACAACAAATGAGTGATTTCATCATGTCGTATTCGTACCATCTGCTTCAAGGCAGCTACAGCTCGCTCGGCGCGATATTCCTGCATAACCAAAAATTAAGCTATTGTTGCAACCCATAAACAGTTTTGAAGCTGTTTGATTTGATTGAATCGTTGATAGGCTTGAGCAAAGTAAAGTAGCTAGTGCGCGTTTGGCATGTTTCTGAGCTTGGGTGGATGTAACATACGCAATATTTTGTAATACGACGCAATATGCAGTATTGACCCTCCATTTTGATAAGCGTAAAGTTAAATAAGATAGTCTGAAGTTTGCTTTAATCCTTCTCACTTTCACGTATTTATCCACTAACCATGGAGGATGTTATCATGACTGAATACCATGTACTTCCTGCTCAACACTTAATAGGTGCTGTTCGGATTGCCCACCCAACTCCGCCAAAATTTGTGACAATGGAATCGCCTGCGCTCGAAATTATGACTGATTTGCGGCATAGTCATGTTGCTGAGATCGACCCACATGCAACTATGGAGTCAGCCAATGAATATATGATGCAACGAGGGGTGCGCTCGTTGTTTGTATTAAATGATGATCATCTTCTGCAGGGTGTGATTACCGCCTCCGATATTCTTGGTGAGAAACCCTTGCGCTTCATTCAGGAACACCGCATGAAACGTAGTGAGATTCTAGTCTCGGATATCATGACACCACTCGATTACTTAGAAGTGATTCCTTTCAAGGAAGTGCTGCGTGCAAAAGTTGGGGATGTGATTGCTAGTTTGTGTGATGCAGGGCGCCAGCATACCCTAGTTATGGAGGGAGATATCGATGGTGCCCCAACGATATGCGGGGTTTTTTCACTGACCCAAATCGAAAAGCAGTTAGGCATTGCCATTCCACTTCCAGGGGTTGCCAAAACTTTTGCGGCGATTGAAGCGACCTTGATTCATTGACAACAGCATAGCTCAGCTTGATTACAATGACCGGAAGGTACTAATAAAGGATCAGTACCTTCAACCTCGAAGCGGGGTGTAGTGTCTGGTAACTACCTCGACATTAACAGGCCGTTGAAAAACGTATTCGAGGCAGTCGATGATAGGCAAAAACAGGTGAAAGAAGCGGAGTTTATATCTGATAAATGAGCATTTTGAACCTGTTTTTAACACCGCAGCGGCAACGTAGATAGTTTTTCAACAGCTTGTTAAACCATATTTTTTGCAGGTAGCATTGGGCTTTCTTACCATATATTCAATATGGCTACGAAATTACCCATTGTCTTTTGTCTTGGTTAAGATTAAATGATTCATCAGTCAATTGGTAAGGTCGCATGATTTTTAATTTGCCTTGAGAAAAATGTGCTTAACCCGGATATTTCACCAAGTCGGCTTTTACTACAATGCAAAAATTGATGAACAAGTGTTTCTGGACAGATTTACGCAAATCCAATTTGTACCGTTGGCTTTCGCGGATGCTGGCGGGAGATTTGCAGCATTTCTCCGCCCCCACTTCGCACCAATATTCGTGGATATCGGCTTAGCGCGGGATACGTAAATCTGCTCGCAAATCTCTTCACCATCATCCCGCGTCCTGGCAAAATATCCGGGTTGAAATGTTGCGTCACTTAGACTATTAAAAAATGACAAATTCTGGGAAATCAAAATGGCAATCGAGGGTATGAACCATTTTACAGTGCTGACCAGCGATCTGGAAAAGTGCAAGGCTTTTTATATTGACGTGCTTGGATTAACGGAAGGATATCGCCCACCTTTTTCTTTTCCAGGTGCTTGGCTTTATTCCGGCGACCAAGCCATTCTACATATCATTGCAGGCAGACCTTTACCAGCAGATGCGCAGGGCGTCATTGATCACATGGCGTTTACTGCATCCAATCTCCAGTCAGTCGTGGATAAACTCAACCTGCACGGCATTGTGTTCAAGCTCCATCGACTCATAGGTCAACAAACGTGGCAGCTTTTTTGTCATGATCCAGATGGCGCGAAAGTAGAACTCGATTTTGTAGCGAGTGAGCCTGAGCCCAAGATGGGTATTGCGAGGGAAGGTCTCAATAAGTAAGCGAAGTGAATACAGTGCAAGGCACACCCAACCTCTTGCTTGTTTTGCCAGATTCTTTTAACCTAAATTCCTCAGTTGAAGACTCCTAAATCGCTCAAGAACCCTATTGATTAAGGTTCTTTGAAAGATCCATGGCATTACCAATCAGATGAGATTTTAGTGAAATAATCAAAATCTGCTGAAAGTGTTGCCACACCTTGCTCTCAGCTTGTTTACTGTAACTGAGGAGCAGTTAACATTTTTGGCTATAAACCGTTGATAGTATTAGATTACAGCTATTTTCATTCTAAATTCCAACTGAGGAATTTAGGTTTAACAGAGATATTAAGGAATGTATTGCACTTCTCTATGCTCGGAGCGCAGTGTATTTCCAGGGCTCCGAGCGTTGTTACTTATCATCACTCCATAGCGATTATTGAGATCGCTTTAAGTTATTGTGAAGCAGTAGCAGTGGTGACTTTGGAAAAGTCACCGGCTTTTATGATCGTCAGCTTGTTGAAATCAAGATGCTTGCGCAGTGCAGCGAGAATCGATTCTGGAGTGAGCGCTGCGATTTTGGCCTCAAACTCGATATCCCATTGCATGGTACGTTTGCGTGTCAGGTAATTAGCCAGACGTTCAGCAAGTGCTTTATCTTGCCCACGGGCGATGCGCCTTGCTTGCAGATAACCAGCCTTGGCTGTTTCAACTTCTTCTGTAGTGAAACCTTCTTTCATTACGCGCTCCAGTTCTTCCTTCACGGCTGACTCAACACGTGCACGGTTTTCCGGCGCATAGATGGCATATATACTGAATTCGCCTTGTTCATCAAAAGCACTTGCCGAGAGAGTCGAGGCGACATTGTAGGACAAGCCTTCTTGTTCGCGGATGCGGCGCCATAATCTTGAGTCGGCCGAGCCACCAAGAAGATAATTGCCTACAATCAGAGCAGGATAATCAGGATGATCATCACGCAACCTTAGGTTCATACCAGCTTGAAATACGGCATTGGCTTTATCTGGTGTTTCAAGGTCATGATTGATGGGGGTGATGTCTTGATAGGGCACAGGAATACGCTGGTAGGGACGTGGACTTTTCCAATCACCAAAAAGCTGTCGTGTGAGCTGGAGAATTTCTTCCGGCTCAAAATCACCTATGATAGAAAATTCACTGTCCGAAGCACCAAATAGCTCACTGTGGCATTGCTTTACTTCGTCAAGGGTCAGCCCATTGATGCGCTCAATACGTTCTTCTAGTGTAGGTGTGTAATGCCAGTGCGAGGCAGGGTAAGGAGCAAGATGACGCTCTATGAGCAAGCTTGCCTGGGCGCCAGGTTCACTTCGCTTGCTTTCGATGGATGACAGCATTGCGAGTTTTAGCTGTTCAAACTCTTTTTCAGGAAAAGTTGGTTCGCGCAATACTTCAGCAACCAGTCTGAGTGTATCGGGGAGATTGGCGCGTACTGTTTCAATGGAAACGCCTTCATTATTAACGTTGACCTGTGCTTTGAGTCTGTCGAATGCGTCACGTAGCGTTTGACGAGTATGGTGTTTCGTACCGCGCATCAGCATGGCGCTTGTTATATCACATGCTGTAGCCCGGTTTTGTGTGCTTTCCTCATCACCCCAATGCAGTAAAAGTGATGTCACGACTGTACCGCCACGGGTTTTCTTGGGTAACATGGCAAGCTTCATGCCTCCAGGTAAGGTAGCACGAACAATTCTTGCTTCAATATTCGTGGGTGTGGGATCAAAGGCTTCTCCAGCGCTTACGCTGGGATCACCACGATACCCTTCAAGCATGAGGGCTACATCTGGGACTGCTGGTATCTCGGCACGATCAAGTGTCGAAGTAGGGATAAATAAACCCAATGTCCGATTGCTTGGTTTGAAATAATTATTAGCGGCATGCTGTACCTCATCGAGTGTTACTTGTTTGATGCGATCGCGATGCAGGAACAGTAATCGCCAATCACCCATGGCAATGTATTCAGTGAGCGTGATGGAGAGCTTGCGTGTATCGGCAAGTAGTTGTTCAATTTCATTTAGCAGGCGAGTACGAGCGCGCTCAAGCTCTTCGGCAGTAATCGGGTGAGCAGCGAGCGATTCGATGGTATTGATCAGGACATCGCGCGCAGTATCCAGTGACATGTCGGGTCGTAGATTTGCGCCGAAAAAAGCATAACCTGCTTCCCGCAACTGTCGTTCAAAACCCAGAATGGAGGTTGCATGTTTAGACTCTACTAGTGCTTTGTGCAATCTGCCGCCAGGAACTTCTCTAAGGATGGTGACCAGTAGATCAATCGCAGCATATTCAGGATGTGCGCCAGAAGGAATATGATAAAGTGTGGCGGCAATCTGGGTATCACCCACACGACGCAGCTTAACCATGCGTTCACCGTCTTGCGTTGGTTCGGCTGTATAGGTTTTTTGCAGTTTGCGCGTCGGGCGTGGAAGAGGACCGAAATGACGCGCCACCATTTTTAATGCTTCAGCCTCCTCGAATTTTCCTGCAACGACAAGCACAGCATTATCTGGCTGGTAATAATGACGATAGAAAGCCTGCAATCGCTCAATTGGTACATTTTCGATATCTGAGCGTGAACCAATGATGGAACGGCCATAATTGTGCCAGGAATAAGCTGCCGAAGTCATGCGGTCAGCTAGCACGCTGAAGGGACTGTTTTCACCGGCTTCGAATTCGTTGCGTACCACGGTCATTTCGCTATCGAGATCTGATTTTGCAACGCGTGAATTGACCATGCGATCAGCTTCTAAGCGAAGCGCCCAGTCAAGATTATCCGCGCTGGCGGTAAAAGTTTCAAAATAATTGGTGCGATCATAGGAAGTGGTACCGTTCCAACGGGCACCGCGTTTGGTAAATTCATTTTTGATGTTGGAAAATTGCTCCGTTCCTTTGAATAAAAGGTGTTCGAGCAGATGCGCCATGCCTGATTCGCCGTAGCCTTCATCACGTGAACCAACGAGATAAATAACATTGACCGTAATCGAGTCGAGTGAGTTATCCGGAGCAAGCAGGATGCGTAATCCATTGGTAAGTTGATATTCCGAGATACCTTCAACAGTCGTCATTTTAGTTAAACCAGCAGGTATTTCTGCATTGGGTTGCTGAGCGTTAGCTTCCTTAAATAATATAAGAGATATGACAAAGGTGATAAACGTAATCAGATGTCGATACATAGTTGCTTTTTTATTCTTAAATTAAGATTAATAAACAATAAAGAGACTACTCTTTCAATAGGAAGTTCGATCAAGCTGCTTGCTTTTTTTCCCATCTTTGCAGAGTAAGCTTGCAGGGAAGTGGCTCCATAGCGGTTACTTGGAAATCTAATAGTTTTTTAGCCATTGTTGCCGTGTTTCGCGAGCATTCGCAAATGCCCTTTCGAGTGCTTCCCCATCGTTGTTTGCTAGAATAGTGCGCAGGCTGGTTAGCTCATTCTGATAGACATCAATTTGTTTAAGTAACATTTCCTGGTTAGCAAGACAGATGTCGCGCCACATTTCCGGCGAGCTGCTTGCAATGCGAGTGCAATCACGAAAACTGCTGCCCGCAAAGCGCAATACCTCTTCAGGTTTGTCTTCAATGTTGGTTCGAACGTGATTCATGAGCGTAAACGCTAGAATGTGAGGCAGGTGGCTGATGATGGCGAGTATCCGGTCGTGCTGATCTGCTGCCATGCAAGAGACTTTTGCACCACAATGCTGCCAGAGTGCTGACACTAGGTTGATTGCCTGATCATTATTTTCTGCTAAGGGAGTGATGATCAGATGTTTGTCGCGAAATAAATGGGTACTGGCAGCTTCAGCACCACTGAATTCAGTTCCGGCAATAGGATGACAGGGAACGAAGTGAGTGAGATGCCGGGCAAGATGAGTACGTGCAGCGAATATTACATCTTGTTTGGTACTTCCAACATCAGAGACAATCGTTCCAGGCTCGAGAAAGGGAGCGATCTGCTCCATGATGTTGCTGGTTTGGCCTACGGGCATGGCAAGCAGGACAAAATCCGCGTCTTTTAGCGCAGATGCCGAGTTATCCGCTACTTCATCAATGATGTCCAGCTCAAGCGCACGCTGCATATTTTTTTTGCTACGTCCGATGCCAACGATGTGCTTGACCATTCCAGCGTGACGCAATGCTAACGCAAAGGAACCTCCAATCAGACCGACACCGATGACAACTAGCTTGTGCAGTAGGGGAGAAATCATGTTTGCGTACTTTTAAATGGATTATAGGGTTATCGTGATTCTGGACATTGATCTTCAGAGGGAGGTTTTCAATACTTGTTCCAAATCATACAGGAATTTCTGGTTCTCAGATTCCAATCCGATGGTAACCCTTAAATGATGGGGCATTTCGTAAACACCCAGTGGCCGTACGATAACGCCTTGCTCAAGTAAGCTTTGGTAAACCTTAATTGCATTAGTAGCATCACCTCTCACGCGGAAGCTGATGAAATTTCCGTAGGAGGAAATATATTCCACTCCCAATTGGCGCAGCCCAGTGGTTACTTGCAGCATGCCCGCTCGATTCAGCGCATAGGAACGTTTGACAAATTCGATATCTTGTAACGCAGCGAGCGCACCCACTAATCCAATACTATTGACATTGAACGGTTGGCGGATACGGTTCATCAAGTCTGCCAAATCAGGGTTGGTCAGCGCAAATCCTACCCGAATGCCTGCTAGGCCGTATGCTTTTGAAAAGGTGCGTGTAATTAACAGATTTGGAAATTTTCTCAACCACGAAATACTATTGGCTTTATTAGCTTCAGGTAGATATTCATCGTAGGCTTCATCCAAAATGACCAAGACGTCCGGTGAAACCCGCTCAAGAAAACGTAATAAGTCATCAGCATCGCAGAGTGTGCCTGTGGGATTATTGGGGTTAGCGATAAAGACGATTCGTGTTTCTGGTGTGATGGCATTGAGCATGGCAACCAGATCGTGGCCATAAAGTCGGGCAGGAACGGTAATACCATGCGCTCCTAATGCCTGTGCCAGTAGTGGATAAATTGCAAAAGCATGTTGTGAATAAACAGCTGAAGCACCTGGTTTCAAGAAGATACGAGCAGCGAGTTCCAACACATCATTCGAACCATTCCCCAGTACAATTTGATCGACATTTACGCCATAGTGTTTTGATAAGGCATTTTTCAGTTCAAAACCACTTCCATCAGGATATCGAGCAATTTCTTGGAGTGCGTTAATCATTGCTTCCATAGCCATTGGGCTTGTTCCGAGTGGATTCTCATTGGATGCAAGTTTGATAACACCGTATTTTTCCAGGCCGAGCTCTCGTACCAAGTCTGAAATGGGTTTGCCTGGCTGATAAGGGTGTATAGCTCGGATACATTCTGGTGCAAGTTCACAAAGTTTCATAAGATTTGAATACTAAAACTGGAAAATAATATTGAATTAAAAAATTACCAAGATCAGGAATAGGCGCAAATTATTACGCGACTGGATATGAGCCAAGTATTTTAAGGAAAGTTGCTTTGTCTCGAATTTCTTCAAGCGCTTTTGCAACGTTCTCATTTTCTTGATGGCCTTCTATATCGATAAAAAATACATATTCCCAGAGCCCTCTACGAGAAGGCCGGGACTCTAGCCGACTCATACTGACTTGATAGCGGGCAAAAGGGGCTAATAGTTCATGGATGGCGCCAGGTCGGTTACTTATCGATGTGACAATTGAGGTTTTATCCTTGCCGGAGGCAGAAACTTGCTGTGTGCCAATAACTAGAAATCGGGTAGTATTGTTCGGATCATCTTCAATATTCTTGGCGCAGATCGTAAGACCAAACACGTCAGCAGCTTTTTTTCCTGCAATAGCAGCAGCGCTTTTGTCTGTTGCAGCCATTCGAGCTGCATCAGCATTGCTTGCGGTATCAATGCGTGCTATGGCTTGTAAATTGGGTAAATGTTTGTTCACCCACCCAAGGCATTGCGCAAATGATTGTGGGTGGGAGTAAATTCTTTGAATAGCTGTTAGATCTGTCTGTTGTGCCATCAAACACTGATGGACTGGCAATTCTATTTCACCACATACGGTGAGTGAGGTTTGTAACAGCAAATCCATAGTCCGTCCGACAGCACCTTCTGTAGAGTTTTCCACAGGAACAACACCATAACTAGCAGTACCTAATTCTACTTTGCGAAAGACATCATCAATCGAATTGCAGGCCAGAGTTACCACCGTGCTGCCAAAACGCTTAGTTACAGCTTCTTCAGAAAAGGTTCCTTGAGGGCCAAGATAAGCAACAGTCAAGGGTTCTTCCATCGCGCGGCAGGCCGATATGATTTCCGTGAACAATTGTATGATACGCTCATTGGTGAGCGGCCCAGGATTTAATTGCTGTAGGCGTGCTAATACCTGAGATTCGCGTTCAGGACGGTAGGTTACACCATTTTTCTGATGGCCGATCTGTTGTGCTAATTCAGCACGCGTATTGATGAGTTTGAGTAATTCGCTATCAATCGAATCGATTTTATCTCGCAACTGTTTGAGTTGTTCAGTCATGGGAAATCAATATTAGTCTGAATTTTTTGCCGGAATGGGCAAATAGCGTACCAGTAAGACACCGGTAATTCCAGAAAGATCGTCAATCACATTTTCTGGTACGGGACTGTCTGTATCTACCAGGGTATAGGCCATTTCACCACGCGACTTATTGGTCATATTATGTATATTCAGCTCCGCTTTAGCCATGCAAGTTGATATTTGACCTAAAAGATTAGGAACATTGGCGTTGGCAACTGCAACCCGATAGGGTGATCCTCGTTCCATTACTACATCCGGAAAATTAACCGTATTAATAATATTGCCGTGTTGTAGATAATCCATCAATTGATTAACAACCATTATTGCGCAGTTTTCTTCTGCTTCCTGAGTGGATGCTCCCAGGTGAGGTAGCGTAATGACTGCTTCCTGATGCTGTAATTTTTGACTTGGAAAATCACATACATAGTATTTAATCTTATTATTCTTGATTCCAGCAAGAACTGCATCTTCGTTAACAATAGCATCACGGGAGAAATTAAGAAGTATTGTATCTCGCTTTAGATAGTGGATAAGCTCATCGTTGATGAGATGATAAGTAGAATCCATCAGAGGCACGTGCAACGAAACGAAATCACTGTGGCGTAACAGATCTTCGATACTGTGGGCTTTTTGTACCTCTGAAGAGAGACTCCAGGCAGAATCAACAGTAATTTTCGGATCATATCCCAATACTCTCATGCCAAGCTTAATGGCAGCATCAGCAACGAGTCGTCCAATTTTGCCCAAACCAATGATGCCAAGTGTCCGCTTGGGCAATTCCACTCCCAAGAATTTTTTTTTGTGATCTTCAACCTGCTTGTGCAAGACTTGATCATTACCTTGCAAACTTTCCACAAAGCGAAATGCAGGAATAAGATTGCGTGCTGCTATTAACATGCCGGCTAATACCAATTCTTTGACAGCATTAGCATTGGCACCTGGTGTATTAAATACTGGAACACCCCGATGATTCATTTCGTTAACAGGAATATTATTTGTGCCAGCACCCGCTCGCCCAATTGCGATAACGCTTTTGGGTATGTCCATATTCAGCATATTGTGCGAACGTACCAAAATAGCTTCAGGGTTAGTTAAATCACTACCGATATGGTAGCAATCTGAGGGAAAACGCTTCAATCCAACTGTTGAAATTTGATTAAGCGTGAGGATATTAAAAATCCTTTGCGTCTGGTCAGCCATAGATCTTCTCAAATTCTTTCATGAAAGAAACCAGAGCCATGACCCCTTCATAGGGCATGGCATTATAGATCGAGGCTCGCATTCCACCCACAGAACGGTGGCCTTTTAACTGAAGTAATCCACGTGCCTTAGCTTGCTTTAGAAATTCATTATCGAGTGCAGCATCTTTCAATGTAAACGGAATATTCATACGTGACCGGTCGGGTTTGGCAACTGGGCATTGATAGAAATCACCAGAATCGATTAAATCATAAAGTAATTTGGATTTGGAGATATTGATCATCTCCATTGCCGCTAATCCGCCCTTTTGTTTCAGCCACTCAAGCACGAGACCCATGATATAAATTAGGTAGGTAGGTGGTGTGTTATACATGGAGTGATGCTCTGCATGAGTTTTATAATGATACATGGTCGGAGTGCCATTTATCGGCCTACCTAGTAAGTCCTCGCGTACGATAACAACCACAAGCCCAGCTGGACCGATATTTTTCTGTGCACCAGCGTAAATAAGTCCAAATGGTGTGACATCCAGCGGGCGTGACAAAATGTTGGAAGACATATCGGCTACCAGGGGAATATCAGCCCTTCCGCCTTTCACTTGTGTGAGATCAGGCACCCAGTTGAATTCCACTCCACCAATGGTTTCGTTGGGTGTGTAATGAACATAAGCGCTATGAGGGTCAATTTCCCATTTATCGAGTGTGGGAGCATAGGTAAAATGAGCGTCTTCTGCTGAAGCAGCGATATGAACCGTGCAATATTTTTTTGCTTCATCGATAGCTTTTTGTGACCATTGACCAGTGTTGACGTAATCAGCACTCTTTTTTTCGTGCAGAAGGTTCATTGGCACCATGGCAAATTGACTGGAAGCACCTCCCTGAAGAAAAAGTATCTTGTAGTGATCAGGAATATTTGCTAATTCACGTAAATCACTTTCGGCTTTGGCGGCGATGGACATAAACTCTTCACCGCGATGACTCATCTCCATGACAGACATGCCGCTGCCATGCCAATCCAGCATCTCGTCACGAGCTCGTTGGAGAACTTCTTTAGGCAATACAGCTGGTCCCGCGCTGAAGTTGTAGGTTATGTTCATTGGTAGATTCCTGGATTGTTAAAAAAATTGATCCTATGTTTCATCAGTTTCAATCACTCTTTCCAGCCCAGCAAGTTTTTCTCCCTGATCTAGGTTAATGAGTGTAACACCCTGCGTGGCACGACCCATTTCACGAAGTTCATTGACACGGGTTCGAATCAATACACCACCTGTTGTGATCAGCATGATTTCATCATCTGGTTTGACAAGTTGTGCTGCTACCACTTTGCCGTTACGTGCGCTGGTGATGATTGCGATCATGCCCTGGGTGCCACGGTTATGGCGAGTATATTCGCTGATCGGGGTACGCTTGCCGTATCCATTTTCGGTTGCCGTCAAGACAGCTAGTTCCTCGTTCTCAGCGACAAGCAGTGAAATAACTTTCTGACCAGCGCCGAGCTTCATTCCGCGTACGCCGCGCGCATTGCGCCCCATTGGTCGAACATCATTTTCGTCGAAACGCATGGCTTTGCCGTTGTCCGAAAACAGCATGACATCATGCTTTCCTTCGGTTAATGCGACACCGATGAGATAATCACCTTCATCGAGATCAATTGCGATAATTCCATTATTGCGTGGTCGTGAGAATTCAGATAAAGGTGTTTTTTTAACAGTACCGAAAGAGGTCGCCATAAAAATATAACGATTATCGTCGAATGTTTTTACCGGTAATACCGCATTAATTTTTTCATTTTTTTCCAGCTGTACCAGATTGTTTATGGGTTTTCCTCGGGAAGATCGGCTACCCTGAGGGACATTGTAAACTTTAACCCAATACACACGCCCTAGGCTGGAAAAACATAAAATATAATCATGGGTGTTGGCGATGAACATATTGTCAATGAAATCATCTTCTTTGGTAGTTATCGCTAATTTCCCGCGCCCACCACGTTTTTGAGCTCGATAATCATCCATCAACTGTGATTTGATGTAACCCGCATGCGATAATGTAATGACCACATCGGCTGGTGTAATCAAATCTTCTGTGTTTAAATTTTGGGCATCAATAACGATTTCACTGCGACGTTTATCGCCAAATTGCTGCGTTATACCAGTGAGTTCTTCCGAAATAATGGCAGTAATTCGCTCCGGACTAGCAAGGATATCAAGAAGATCAATGATTTTATCGATGATTTCCCTATATTCATCAGTTATTTTATTTTGCTCTAGGCCTGTAAGGCGCTGAAGGCGAAGATCTAGGATCGCCTGAGCTTGTGTATCAGACAGGCGATAATCTTGATCGAATAAACCAAATTCAGCTGATAATCCCTCTGGACGGAAAGCTTTTGCATCGACCATTGCTCGCGTGAGCATTTCTTCTACCAGCTGGGAGCGCCAAACTCTAGACATGAGCGCTCTTTTAGCATCGGAAGGAGTGGGTGCAGCTTTGATGAGCGCGATAATTTCATCCACATTGGATAATGCTACCGCTAAGCCCTCGAGCAAGTGTCCGCGTTCACGCGCTTTCTTCAATTCAAAGCTGGTGCGGCGCGTTACTACTTCACGCCGATGGCGCAGAAATGCTTCTAATATCTGTTTTAGATTCAGTAGGCGAGGTTGACCATCTACCAAGGCTACCATGTTCATCCCGAAGGTATCTTGCATCTGCGTATCTTTGTACAGATTATTCAGGACTACTTCGGGAATTTCGCCGCGCTTCAGCTCAATGACTACACGCATGCCTGATTTATCAGACTCATCTCGCAATTCAGAAATACCCTCGATTTTTTTATCACGTACTAGCTCACCGATACGTATGAGTAAATTAGCTTTGTTTACCTGATAAGGTAATTCATCAATGATGATGCTGTGGCGATTACCTTTATCTATGTCTTCAAAATGCGTACGTGCTCGCATGATTACTCGACCCCGCCCAGTATGATAACCATCTCTTATACCTGCTGTACCATAAATAATGCCAGCTGTAGGGAAATCAGGTGCTTGAATATGTTCCATTAACTCATCTATACTGGTTTCTGGACTACTAAGTAACAAAAGACTGGCATCGATTACTTCAGTTAGATTGTGTGGCGGAATATTAGTCGCCATGCCTACCGCGATTCCGGAAGAACCGTTGATGAGTAAGTTAGGAATCTTTGCAGGAAAAATGAGTGGCTCTTGCTCAGAGCCGTCATAGTTAGGCCCGAAATCAACAGTATTTTTATCAAGATCGACAAGTAATTCGTGCGCGATACGCGACATCCGAATTTCGGTATAACGCATGGCTGCGGCATTATCTCCGTCAACAGAACCAAAGTTGCCTTGCCCATCGATTAGCATATAACGTAAAGAAAAATCTTGAGCCATCCGGACAATTGTGTCATATACCGCGGTGTCGCCATGTGGATGATATTTACCTATGACATCGCCTACGATACGCGCAGATTTTTTATAGGGACGATTCCAGTCATTTGAGAGCTCATGCATGGCATACAGGACTCGCCGATGGACTGGTTTTAGTCCGTCTCGCACATCGGGTAGAGCACGCCCAACAATTACGCTCATTGCATAATCAAGATAGGAGCGTCGCATCTCTTCTTCGAGACTAATGGATAAAGTTTCCTTTGCGAATTGATTCATTTTGATGGATTTTATCGAGTTCGGAATTCAGCTCGTCACATTTAATTTTATTGGATTGAGCTGAAAAGTTTGATATGACTATAAAAATTGATTTCTTGCTAAGAGAATCAGAGCATTAATATTATATTTTAGCATGCATCGTAAGCCTTAGCTTTTTATAAGTAAAAGTTGCTAATAAGTCTTGATGACAGAATATATTAATTTAAGCTATTGAGCAGATCAGATGCCTCAATCATAAAATGTTTTCATGTTTAAAAATAACACAAAACAAAAAAGACCTTGAAAAAGCTTACTAAATAAGTAAATATAGATTTAATACAAGGTTACGGTTACTAATCGATTTACGGCGGCAAATGCCGCCGTATTTGTTTTCTTTTCTTCAAACTTAAATGTGAGAGTGTAGCGCTGTGTCAAACTTGATGAATACTTATTTGCGGCTTCCTGTAACTTTTATCAAGGGCGAAGGAGTCTGGTTATGGGACGATCGTGGCGATTGTTATCTTGACGCTCTTTGCGGAATTGCTGTATGTGGCCTTGGGCACAGCCATCCCGAATTGACTAAAGTGCTGTGTGAACAGGTAGGGATGTTAATACATACTTCAAATCTTTATCAAATCGAAAAACAGGAATTACTGGCTGGTAGATTGGCTGCTTTGTCGGGAATGGACAGAGTATTTTTTTGTAATTCAGGAGCAGAGGCAAATGAGGCTGCTATCAAATTGGCAAGATTGTATGGTCACAATAAAGGAATTGAATTACCTACAATCATAGTGATGGAGCGATCCTTTCACGGCCGTACTATGGCGACTTTGACTGCAACGGGTAATCGTAAAGCTCAGGCTGGTTTTGAGCCATTGCTCGCTGGTTTTGTGCGTGTTCCCTATGATGACCTTAATGCGGTAGCTCAGATTGCTGATAATAATAAGCACGTCGTAGCAGTGTTAGTGGAAACTTATCAGGGTGAAGGAGGCGTTAATTTTCCGCAAATCAATTATCTGCAAGGTTTACGTCAATTATGTGATCAGAATGGCTGGCTGCTAATGCTTGATGAGGTGCAGTGTGGTATTGGTCGCACAGGAAAATGGTTTGCATTCCAGCATAGCGGTATCATGCCGGATGTTATGACGCTAGCAAAAGGTCTGGGTTCTGGTGTACCTATTGGTGCTTGTATTGCAAAAGGTGAGGCGGGAGAGGTATTTAAGCCTGGTAATCATGCCTCGACGTTTGGGGGTAATTCCCTTGCTTGCACAGCAGCGCTAACTACCTTGGATGTGATTGAAAAAGACCGTTTGATGCAGAATGCAGTTCAGGTGGGTAGTTTTATACGAGATCAGTTTAAGGAAAAACTTGCTCGTTGGCTTGATGTGATACAAATTCGGGGTCAAGGGCTCATGCTGGGTGTTGAACTTCCTGTACCTTGCAGTGAGCTGGTTAAGGAGGCCCTAAAAAATCGACTATTGATTAATGTAACTTCGGAAAGAGTGGTGCGGTTGTTACCTGCTCTGGTAATGAATCAAGCAGAGGCTAAGCAAGTGGTTGATATTGCTTCTGAAATTATTGATGGATTCTTGGCAAGTCAAACTGCGAATATGATCACGCGTGACAGACCTGATTCATCAAATTAAATCAGTCATTTTATGCAAATAAAGCATTTTCTGAAGATTAGCGATTTAACCCGCAAAGAGTTTGAATATTTGTTCGAGCGGGCGCGCTGGATTAAAAATGAGTTCAAGCAATATCGACAATATTGGCCGCTGACGGACCGGACTCTAGCAATGATTTTTGATAAGAATTCTACGCGTACACGATTATCATTTGAGGCGGGGATGTATCAGTTAGGTGGGAATGCTATTTATCTCTCAACCAGGGATACTCAACTAGGTCGCGGTGAACCTGTAGAGGATGCAGCGCAAGTAATTTCGCGAATGGTGGATATAGTCGTAATTCGCACTTATGAGCATAGTATAATTGAACGTTTCGCAGAATATTCTCGTGTTCCTGTTATTAATGGGTTAACTGATGAATATCACCCTTGTCAAATTTTGGGTGATATTTTTACTTATATAGAGCATCGTGGAAGTATTACTGGTAAGACTGTGGCATGGATCGGTGATTCCAATAACGTGTGTAATACATGGCTACAGGCTGCGGAAATATTTGATTTTAATGTTCATGTCTCAACTCCTCCTGGTTATGAAGTCGAGCCAGAGCGCGCTGGACTATATAGTACTGATCATTATGAGGAATTTGCCTGTCCACATGACGCTGTAAAAGACGCTGATCTTGTTACTACTGATGTATGGACAAGCATGGGTTTTGAAGACGAGGAAGAAGCTCGAAGAAATGCCTTTGCTGATTTTTGTGTTGATGAAGAGATGATGTCTTATGCTAAGAAGGATGCTCTGTTTATGCATTGCTTACCTGCCCATCGCGGGGAAGAGGTGACTGCTGAGGTATTAGATGGTCTGCAATCGGTGGTCTGGGATGAGGCAGAAAATCGATTGCATACTCAGAAAGCATTAATGGAATATTTATTGTTAGGCAAAGTGGAAATTAAGTAAGCGGATGCTTCAATTAATCTGTATGGATTCTGTTTTGTTATGAATAAAATTAACAAGGTAGTTCTAGCTTTTTCTGGTGGGCTAGATACTTCAGTCATATTGAAATGGTTGCAAGATGTTTATCAGTGTGAGGTTGTTACTTTTACTGCTGATATTGGTCAGGGCGAAGAAATTGAACCTGCGCGTGCAAAAGCACGAAGCTTTGGCGTTAAAGAGATTTATATAGAAGATTTACGTGAAGAGTTTGTTCGAGAGTATGTGTTTCCAATGTTTCGTGCAAATGCTGTCTATGAAGGAGAATATTTGCTCGGAACAAGTATTGCAAGACCACTTATTGCCAAGAGGCAGATTGAGATCGCTCAAGAAACGGGCGCAGACGCTGTTTCACATGGCGCAACGGGTAAAGGAAACGATCAAGTTCGCTTTGAGCTTGGTTATTATGCGTTGAAACCCGATATCCATGTGATTGCTCCGTGGCGTGAATGGGATCTCACTTCACGCGAGAAGCTCTTGGAGTATGCAAAAAAACATGGTATTCCAATTGAGATGAAGCAGCAAACTGGGTCTCCGTACAGTATGGATGCAAATTTATTGCATATTTCCTATGAAGGACGTCTATTGGAAGATCCGGCGAAAGAGCCCGAAGAATCAATGTGGCGATGGACAGTTGCGCCAGAAAAAGCGCCTGATCAACCAGAGTATCTCGACTTAGAATTTGAGCATGGTGATATTGTTGCGCTGAATCAAGAAAGGTTATCGCCCGCGGCAGTTCTCGCAAAACTAAATCAATTGGGTGGTAAACATGGTATCGGACGTTTAGATTTGGTTGAGAACAGATATGTCGGTATGAAGTCACGAGGATGCTATGAAACGCCAGGTGGCACAATCATGTTGCGGGCTCATCGCGCCATTGAGTCTGTCACATTAGATCGGGAAGTGGCTCATTTAAAAGATGAGTTAATGCCACGTTATGCGGCCCTTATTTATAGCGGATATTGGTGGAGTCCTGAGCGAAAAATGTTGCAGGCTATGATTGATGAATCACAGCTTAATGTTAACGGTTGGGTGCGGGTAAAGCTCTATAAAGGCAACGTAGTAGTGGTTGGTCGTGATTCTAAAACTGATTCCTTGTTTGATTCGGCGGTGGCAACATTTGAAGATGATCGCGGTGCTTATAATCACGCAGATGCCGCAGGATTTATCAAATTAAATGCGCTTAGAATGCGAATAGCTGCGAAACTCAGAAAATCGTTGAAAAAAGAATAGAAACAAAGCTGGCTTAAGAAATTATCAGATTGATAAAAAACAGAAACTTAAGGCATAGGTTAATATCCAAAGAAATATTGAGCAAATTGTAGCCAGAAAAATTATTTAACCGGAAAATTATGCAGCTAATTTAAAAGCAATAAAAAATTTCTGCTGTACTGTATTTTCGTAATTTATTTGTAATTTTGATAAATGAAAATCAGACAATAATTGTTCTTCCTTCTTGACATAAGAAGATAAACCCCATACAATCCGCAGTCTTTTTAGCTGCCTCTTTTAAGATCTTAAACATGAGAACTCGGAAAAGAGAGAAATAGATTTTTAGAAAAGGCGAGTCAAGATAAGATGAAATAAAGTTAAAGCAGTTTACCTATACCAATATTAAAATCGTGATGAAAAATAAGACAAAGGTTTAATTGAGAAATAAAATATTATGCCAACCATAAGTCAACTTGTAAGAAAGCCGCGAAAAGCAAAGCGTGTAAAAAGTAAAGTGCCAGCACTAGAGAGCTGTCCACAAAAGAGGGGTGTTTGCACTCGAGTCTATACAACGACTCCTAAGAAGCCAAATTCAGCTTTACGCAAAGTTGCGCGGGTAAGATTGACAAATGGGTTTGAAGTCACAAGCTACATCGGTGGTGAAGGTCATAACTTGCAAGAACACTCAGTAGTGTTAATCCGGGGAGGTCGCGTTAAGGATTTGCCTGGGGTCCGTTACCATACTGTACGTGGAAGTTTAGATACGGCTGGAGTGAAAGACCGTAAGAAAGCACGATCCAAATATGGTTCTAAGAAACCAAAAGCATCATAATAAGATGTTTCTAGCAATATGATGATTGTGCAATGTGACGAGTGTGAAATCATTAAAGATAAAATAGTTCGGGGTTAGTAAATGCCAAGACGTAGAGAAGTACCAAAACGCGAGATTCTGCCAGATCCGAAATACCATAATGTAGAGGTAGCTAAATTTGTAAATGTATTGATGATCCAAGGAAAGAAGTCGGTAGCGGAGCGAATAATTTATGGCGCGATGCAACAAATTGAGAAAAAAACTGGCAAAGATCCTGTAGAGGTGTTTACTCAAGCGATGGCAAATATTAGGCCTATCGTCGAGGTTAAAAGTCGGCGTGTTGGTGGTGCTAATTATCAAGTTCCAGTAGAGGTAAGATCGGTGCGTCGTAGTGCGTTGGCAATGCGCTGGTTGCGGGATGCTGCTCGTAAACGCAGTGAGAAGTCTATGGATATACGCTTGGCTGGAGAGTTAATAGAGGCTTCAGAGGGTCGTGGCGGAGCAATTAAGAAGCGTGAAGAGGTGCATCGCATGGCGGAGTCAAATAAAGCATTCTCTCACTATCGATTTTAATGAATTTGTAAAGATTTGAACTTTGTCAAATAAGCGCCAATGAAGCATTTGATGAAGAGTTTTATCAGTTAAATATTTAATTCGTAACATAAGATAAGAGTTTAGATTAATGTCTAGAAAAACGCCCATAGAACGCTATCGCAACATTGGAATCATGGCGCATATTGATGCTGGGAAAACAACAACGACAGAGCGTGTTTTGTTTTACACCGGCGTATCCCATAAGTTAGGGGAGGTTCATGATGGTGCGGCAACGATGGATTGGATGGAGCAAGAGCAGGAGCGTGGTATCACAATCACCTCGGCTGCGACAACCTGTTTCTGGAAAGGGATGGCAAGTAATTATCCGGAGCATCGTATAAATATAATCGACACGCCCGGTCACGTGGATTTCACTATTGAGGTAGAGCGTTCCCTGAGAGTGCTAGATGGTGCATGTACAGTATTTTGTGCGGTCGGTGGAGTGCAGCCCCAAACTGAAACGGTTTGGCGGCAGGCTAATAAGTATAAGGTGCCACGACTTGCCTTTGTAAACAAAATGGATCGCTCAGGTGCGAATTTCATGCGTGTTTTAGAGCAGATAAAAACACGCTTGAAAGCTAATCCTGTGCCTATTCAATTACCAATAGGTGCGGAAGATAGATTTGAGGGCATTGTTGACCTGGTAAAAATGAAAGCTATTTATTGGGATGAAACTTCTCAGGGTATGAAATTTGAGGAGCGAGATATTCCCGATAATTTGAAGAATGATGCGAAGACTTGGCAAGAGAAAATGATAGAGTCTGCTGCAGAAGCTTCGGAAGAGTTAATGAATAAATACCTTGAGGAAGGGGTGCTTTCAGCAGCTGAAATAAAGCAGGGTTTAAGAGCGCGAACTCTGGCTAATGAAATTGTCCCAATGCTGTGTGGTTCGGCTTTCAAAAATAAAGGTGTGCAGGCCATGCTGGATGCAGTGGTGGAATATATGCCTTCTCCATCAGATATTCCTGCTATTCAGGGTGCAACGGAAAGTGGTGAAAAGGATGAGCGTCATGCAAGTGATGATGAACCGTTTTCTAGCTTAGCTTTCAAAATTGCTACCGACCCATATGTTGGCCAGCTAATTTTCTTCCGTGTGTATTCCGGTGTGGTTACATCAGGGGATACCGTTTATAACCCAGTTAAAGGTCGAAAAGAGCGAATTGGCAGATTATTACAAATGCACGCCAATCAGCGCGAAGAAATCAAAGAAGTGCGTGCAGGTGACATCGCTGCTGCTGTTGGCTTAAAAGAGGTAATAACCGGTGATACTTTGTGCGATCAGGAACATGTTATAACCCTGGAGCGCATGGAATTTCCAGAGCCGGTAATACATGTGGCTGTCGAACCGAAAACTAAGAATGATCAAGAAAAAATGGGGATCGCGCTAAATCGTTTGGCGCAGGAAGATCCGTCATTTCGTGTGCGTACTGATGAGGAGTCGGGTCAAACGATCATATCTGGGATGGGTGAGTTGCACCTAGAGATCATTGTGGACCGGATGAGACGAGAGTTTAGTGTTGAAGCAAATGTCGGTGCACCACAAGTAGCCTATCGTGAAGCAATCAAGAAAAAAGTTGAGATCGAGGGTAAATTTATCAAGCAAAGTGGTGGCCGTGGCCAGTATGGACATGTTTGGTTAAGAATGGAGCCCAACGAGGCTGGGAAAGGGTTTGAGTTTATTGATGAAATCAAAGGTGGCGTAGTTCCTCGTGAATACATACCAGCAGTAGAGAAAGGATTGCTGGACACTTTGGGATCAGGAGTTCTAGCTGGTTATCCAGTGGTAGATGTTAAAGTTGCCTTGTTTGATGGTTCTTACCACGACGTTGATTCAAACGAGAACGCATTTAAAATGGCTGCTTCGATTGCATTTAAGGATGGTATGAGAAAAGCCAGTCCAGTATTGTTGGAGCCAATGATGTCGGTCGAAGTGGAAACACCAGCAGAGTTTATGGGGAATGTCGTTGGTGATTTGTCATCAAGGCGCGGCATGATTCAGGGCATGGATGATACAATGGGTTTCAAAATTATAAGAGCAGAAGTTCCATTAGCAGAAATGTTCGGTTATTCAACTATTTTGCGTTCCGCAACACAGGGCAGAGCGACATATACAATGGAATTTAAACATTATTCAGAAGCACCAAAAAGTGTTGCTGAAGCGATTATCAATAAAAGCAAATAATTATTGAAGATAAGGATATAACATGGCGAAGAGTAAATTTGAGCGATTGAAGCCGCATGTAAACGTTGGCACAATAGGTCATGTTGATCATGGCAAGACGACATTGACCGCGGCTATTACGACAGTGTTGTCAAAGAAATTTGGTGGTGAGATAAAATCGTATGCTCAGATTGATTCTGCGCCGGAGGAGCGTGCACGAGGCATTACCATTAATACGTCACACGTCGAGTATGAGACCGAAAAGCGTCATTATGCGCATGTGGATTGTCCTGGTCACGCAGATTATGTAAAAAATATGATTACAGGCGCGGCCCAGATGGATGGAGCTATATTGGTAGTATCAGCTGCAGATGGGCCGATGCCGCAGACGCGAGAGCATATCTTGCTGGCAAGACAAGTTGGGGTCCCATATATCATAGTCTATATGAATAAAGCGGATATGGTGGATGATGCTGAATTGCTCGAGTTGGTAGAGATGGAAATACGAGAGCTATTGTCCAAATACGATTTTCCGGGAGATGATACACCGATTATTATAGGGTCAGCATTGAAGGCGCTTGAGGGAGATCAGAGTGATATTGGGGAACCGTCGATATTTAAATTAGCGGATGCGCTGGACAGTTATATTCCTGAGCCACAACGGGCCATAGATGGTGCTTTTATCATGCCGGTGGAGGATGTATTTTCAATATCTGGACGCGGCACGGTTGTGACAGGGCGTGTGGAGCGAGGTATAATTAAAGTTGGTGACGAGATTGAGATAGTAGGCTTGAGACCAACATTGAAAACGGTGTGTACCGGTGTGGAGATGTTCAGGAAGCTACTTGATCAAGGGCAAGCCGGAGACAATGTTGGAATATTGCTGCGTGGAACTAAGCGTGAAGAGGTTGAGCGTGGTCAAGTGCTTGCAAAACCTGGGAGCATATTGCCGCATACGAAATTTACAGCTGAGATATATGTTTTAAGTAAAGAAGAAGGTGGGCGGCACACGCCGTTTTTTGCTGGATATCGTCCTCAGTTTTATTTCAGGACAACTGACGTTACGGGGTCGATAGAGCTGCCATCCGGTACCGAGATGGTGATGCCGGGAGATAATATTTCGGTGGCAGTAAATCTTATTGCTCCGATTGCAATGGAAGAAGGATTGCGGTTTGCAATTCGTGAAGGTGGCAGAACTGTTGGGGCAGGTGTTGTAGCTAAAATTATTGAGTAGAATTGTTGCCAATTAAGATAGTGATCTAATTCTGGAATTAGAATACGGATCGGCTAATCTCAGGATTAATATGCAAAATCAAAAAATACGTATTCGTTTAAAAGCGTTTGATTATCGACTTATAGATAAGTCAGCGATGGAAATTGTGGAGACAGCAAAACGTACAGGTGCTGTTGTTAGAGGGCCTGTTCCGCTGCCGACACGAATTGAGCGGTTTGATATACTGCGTTCCCCACACGTGAATAAAACATCGCGTGATCAATTTGAAATTCGGACACATTTACGCTTAATGGATATCTTAGATCCAACGGATAAAACAGTAGATGCTTTAATGAAGCTTGATTTGCCCGCTGGTGTTGACGTGGAAATCAAGCTGTAGTCTTAAAAAGTAATGTTGAATTTAATGTTAGTGCAAGCTTTCTAATGAAGATGTCTGCAAAGGAATAGATTAATGAGCATAGGTTTAATCGGTAAAAAAGTAGGAATGACCAGGATTTTTACTGATAATGGAGATAGTTTGCCTGTAACAGTGCTGGATGTATCAAATAATCGAATTTCACAAATTAAAAAATTTGAGACTGATGGTTACGATGCTATTCAAGTAACATATGGCAAACAGCATGCTAATCGGTTGAATAAATCGATCCAGGGACACTTTGCAAATGCTGGAGTAGAGGCCGGGCGTGTTATCAAAGAATTTCGTGTAAGTGCGGAAGAGTTAAATGAAGTTAAGGCAGGGATGAAACTTGGATTAAACATGTTTCAAGTCGGGCAAATTGTAGATGTAACCAGTAAAAGTATAGGTAAAGGGTTTGCTGGAACAATTAAAAGGCATAACTTTTCCTCGAATAGAGCAAGTCATGGAAATTCAAGATCGCATAATGTTCCCGGCTCAATTGGTATGGCGCAGGATCCGGGGCGTGTATTTCCTGGAAAAAAAATGTCAGGAAGACTTGGTGGCGAAAAATGTACAATTCAGAATCTTGAGATTTTGCGTATAGATACTGATAGAGAGTTGATTCATGTAAAAGGGGCTGTTCCAGGTGCCAAGGAAGCAATCGTAGTATTACGATCAGGTATTAAGAGTAAGCCGGGAAATAAATAAGAAGTTCTGTATATTAGAATAAAAAACAAATTGCCAAAGAATAGGGGCTAGCAGTGGAAGCTAAATGTATCGGTTTTGATGGAACAACGAGCAATATATCAATTTCGGAGTTAGTGTTCGGAAGAGATTACAATGAAACGCTAGTCCATCAAATTGTAACAGCATATATGTCGAATGCGAGACAAGGTACTCGAGCCCAGAAAGGTCGATCGGATATAGCAAAGTCTACACATAAGGTTTGGAGACAGAAGGGAACAGGTAGAGCTAGGGTTGGTGCAGCTTCCAATCCATTGTGGCGAGGTGGTGGTAAAATTTTTCCCAGCAGTCCACTGGAGAATTTTGCTCATAAAGTCAATAAAAAAATGTATCGAGCAGGTATATGTACTATTCTTTCCCGCTTATTAAGTGAAAATAGATTACATTTAATTGAAGAATTTTCTGTAGATACTCCAAAAACAAAGGAGTTAATAAGCAAACTAGAAGCGCTAAATTTTAAGAATGCGTTGATTATTACAGAACAGGTTGATGACAACCTTTATTTATCTTCAAGAAATGTACCAATGGTAAGTGTAATTGATACATCGCACATAGATCCAGTAAGCTTATTAAAGCACAATGATATTCTAATTAGTCGCAAGGCATTAGCGAAAATTGAGGAAATATTAAAATGAAATCTTCTAGCATTGATCATGAAAGAGCTCTGAAAATTATTTTAGCTCCTCAAATTTCGGAAAAAGCAACATTAATCGCGGAAAAAAATAATCAAATTGTTTTTCGTGTACTACCTAGCGCTGATAAGACTGAGATTAAGGCTGCCGTTGAATATCTGTGGAAATCTCAAAAAATAGAAGTGACAAAAGTGCAGATTTCAAATATTAAGGGAAAAGAAAAAAGATTTGGCCGCAACATGGGACGGAGGCCAAATTGGAAAAAAGCATATGTTAGCGTCAAAAAAGGTCAGGAAATTAATTTTTCTGAAATAACTAAAGGAGAGGATTAAGTAATGGCTTTAGTAAAAGTTAGACCGACTTCTCCCGGGCGGCGTGCTGTTATTAAAATTACAAATAAGGAATTATACAAAGGCAAGCCTCATTCTGCACTCGTAGAAAGCAAAAAGAATGCTGCAGGTCGCAATAACTCCGGGCGCATCACTCAGCGTCACCAAGGAGGTGGCCACAAAAGAAACTACCGGATGATTGATTTTCGTCGTAATAAAGATGGAATCATCGCTAATGTAGAGAGGATAGAATACGATCCTAATCGTAGTGCTAATATTGCCTTGTTGTGTTATCTCGATGGAGAAAGACGCTACATTATTGCACCTAAGGATATCGAGACTGGCGCCAAACTGCTAAGTGGCGTTAAGGCACCGATCAAGACTGGCAATGCAATGGAACTGCGACATATACCAATTGGGAGTACAGTGCATTGTATAGAGTTGCAGCCAGGCAAAGGAGCGCAATTGGTGCGATCTGCAGGTTCATCAGCTCAATTGCTTGCACGAGAAGGAAGTTATACCCAAATTCGATTACGATCAGGGGAAATTCGTAGAATACATGTAAATTGTAGAGCTACGATTGGTGCTGTAGGAAATGATGAACAAAATTTAAAATCGATTGGAAAAGCTGGTGCGCAGCGATGGCGAGGTATCAGGCCAACAGTACGGGGTGTAGCAATGAATCCAATTGATCATCCTCATGGTGGTGGTGAGGGAAAAACGGCAGCAGGTCGACATCCCGTAAGTCCTTGGGGACTGCCTACTAAGGGGTTCCGCACCAGAAGAAATAAGCGTACAGAAAACATGATAGTGCGTCACAGACATTCTAAGAAGGGTTAAGTTTTATGGGGCGATCTGTAAAAAAAGGTCCGTTTGTAGATACGAACCTTTATGACAAAATACAACACGCTAAAGCTGGTAATGACAAGAAGCCAATTAAAACATGGTCTCGTAGATCTACCATACTTCCAGATTTTATTGGTTTAACCATAGCGGTACATAACGGTAGACAACATATACCTATTTATATTACTGAAAATATGGTAGGTCACAAGCTAGGAGAGTTCTCACTTACTCGAACTTTTAAAGGCCATGCAGGTGATAAAAAAACTGCAAGTAAAAAATAGGAATATAAATTATGCAAGCAACAGCAATATTGCCAAGCATTAGATTGTCTGCGCAGAAAGGGCGTTTAGTGGCAGATCAAATACGAGGTTTAAAAGTAGCTAAAGCAATTGAGCTATTGACTTTTAGCCCGAAAAAAGGTGCAGCTATTTTTTTAAAACTTCTAGAGTCAGCCATTGCAAATGCTGAGCATAATGAAGGTGCTGATATTGATGAGCTGCGTATATCTGAAATTATGGTGGATCGTGGAACATTTTTAAAGCGATTAAGTACACGAGCAAAAGGACGTGGCAATCGTATAATGAAACCAACATGTCGTATTTTATTAACAGTTAGCGATTAATAATCACTTAAAGAAAAGCTTGCCGATAGATTATGGGACAAAAAATAAATCCTACGGGATTCCGACTTTCTGTACTAAAGAATTGGTCATCAAAATGGTTTGCACATGGCAAAAATTTTTCAAAATTATTAAATGAAGATATTAAAGTTCGAGAATATCTCAGAAAAAAATTGCTTCATGCTTCTGTCGGTCAGATTGTAATTGAACGCCCATCTAAGAATGCACGTATAACGATATATAGCTCGCGTCCAGGAGTTGTCATAGGCAAAAAAGGAGAAGATATTGAGATTTTAAGGAAAGATCTCGAGAAGTTGATTCATATTCCTGTGCATATAAATATTGAAGAAATACGAAAACCTGAAATCGATGCTCAACTAATTGCTGATAATATTGCTCAGCAATTAGAGAAAAGAATTATGTTTAGAAGAGCGATGAAGAGAGCCATACAGAATGCGATGAGATTAGGTGCTCAGGGTATTAAAATTATGAGCTCAGGGCGCTTAAATGGAATCGAAATAGCACGCACCGAATGGTATCGAGAAGGTCGTGTGCCGCTACATACATTGCGCGCAGATCTTGATTATGCTACTTCAGAAGCTAAGACAACATATGGAATTATTGGTATAAAAGTGTGGGTATTTAAGGGGGAGCAGTTAGAAACTAGAAACCGTGATCTAACATCAAGCAATTCATATCCCTTAGCTACGGATGAAAATAAGAAACGTACGGATAAAATTAACCCAGAAAAAATTGCTTGAAGATAAAGCATATAGTTTTGAATATTAATCTAGTTACAAATACAAGATTTTTTCAATAAATTAAGGATTAATAAATAAAATGCTCCAACCAGCAAGAATGAAATATCGCAAGCAGCATAAGGGGCGAAATACTGGAATTGCTACTAGCGGTAATAAAGTGAGTTTCGGTGAGTATGGATTGAAAGCCATTGGGCGAGGCCGAATAACAGCTAGGCAAATCGAAGCAGCACGTAGAGCAATGACAAGGCATATTAAGCGAGGAGGGAGAATCTGGATTAGGATATTCCCGGATAAGCCAATCTCGCAAAAGCCTGCCGAGGTCAGGATGGGAAAAGGCAAAGGCAATCCTGAATATTATGTATCAGAAATAAGGCCAGGTAAGATGCTATATGAAATGGATGGCGTTGATGAGCAATTAGCAAGAGAAGCATTTAAGCTTGCAGCTGCCAAATTACCAATAAAAACGCAATTTATAGTTCGTCATATCGGAAGTTAAAGCAATGAAAGCAAGCGAGCTTAAGAAAAAAAATGATGAAGAACTGAAAAGTGAATTAATGTCTTTGCTCAGAAGTCATTTTAATTTGAGAATTCGACACGCAACTCAACAACTTGAGAATGTATCTCAGTTGCGAAATGTTCGGCGAGATATTGCTAGGGTCAAAACAGAACTAAATCAAAGAGTAAGAATGTCATGAATATAAGTAAAAAACCTAATACCCTAGTAGGCAAAGTAGTGAGTGATAAAATGAATAAAACTATTACGGTACTAGTTGAACGTAAGATTAAACATCCACTTTATGGCAAAACCATTACACGTTCAAAGAAAATTCATGCTCACGATGAAAATAATCAATTTAGTTTAGGTAATGTAGTGATGATACAAGAAACCCGTCCACTATCTAAAACTAAAGCATGGCGTGCAGTCAAATTATTGAGTGCTACCTAATAAACAAACTGAAAATAAGCAAATATAAATCAGTTTTTGAAAACAAAAAGTTAACTTCTTTTGAAATTAAAAAGATTTGAATCAATCCAAGAAATAAAACGGATTAATTTACTTATATACATGGATTAAGACAAAATGATTCAGCCTCAGACGATACTGAATGTAGCAGATAACACAGGCGCGCGATCTGTAATGTGCATTAAAGTGCTAGGAGGATCTAAGCGACAATATGCTGGTATCGGCGATATTATTAAAGTAGCTGTAAAAGATGCTGCGCCCCGCGGTAGAGTAAAAAAAGGTGAAGTTTATAATGCGGTTGTAGTTCGCACAGCAAAAGGGGTTCGTCGAACAGATGGATCATTAATTAAATTTGATGATAATGCCGCGGTAATATTAAATGCAAAGCTAGAGCCTATTGGTACACGGATTTTTGGCCCAGTTACAAGAGAGCTCAGAACGGCACAGTTCATGAAGATAGTGTCACTTGCACCAGAGGTAATATAAAGACATTTAGGTGTTAATATGAAAAAAATTAAAAAAGGTGATGAGATTATAATCCGATGTGGTAAAGACAAAGGAAAAAGAGGCACTGTGCTGCGGTATGAAACCGATAATTACATCGTGATACAAGGATTAAATAAGATTAAAAAGCATGTAAAACCAAACCCGGCAAAAGGTACTGTTGGGGGTATTACAGAGTTAGAAAAACCTATACATATATCAAATGTGTCAATCTATAATCCGGTAACAAAAAAAGCAGATAGAGTTGGTATTAGATTAAGTGATAATAAAAAATTACGAATATTTAAATCTAACAAAGAAGAGATTAGCATTTAACAAGGATATATAGAGTAAATGGCCAGATTACAGGAATTTTATAATCAAACTGTGAAGCAGCAACTAATGCAGCAATTTAATTATAAATCAATCATGGAAGTCCCACGAATTACCAAAATAACACTCAACATAGGTGTGGGGGAAGCGACATCGGATAAGAAAAAAATTGAAAATGCGATTAGCGACCTTGAAAATATTAGTGGGCAAAAGCCTATTACAACAAAGGCAAGAAAATCGATTGCTACATTTAAAGTGCGAGTTGGTTATCCTATTGGATGTAAAGTTACATTACGTGGCAAAAGGATGTTTGAATTCCTTGATAGATTAATTAGTATTGCGATTCCCAGGATTAGAGATTTTCGTGGAATTACTGGAAAAGGATTTGATGGAAGAGGGAACTATAATATTGGAATTAAGGAGCAGATCATTTTTCCTGAAATTGAGTATGAGAAAATTGACGCATTAAGAGGCATGAATATTACCCTTACGACCACAGCTAAGACTGATTTAGAAGCAAAAGCGTTACTATCAGCTTTTAAATTCCCATTTAAGAATTGAGACTGGAATGGCAAAAAAATCTCTTATTAATAGAAATTTGAAAAGACAAGCAACGGTAAAGAAATACGCGGGCGTCCGAAATTCTTTATTAAAAATTATTGCAAGCAGTCAAGCAAGCTTTGAAGAAAAAGATGAGGCTAGGAAGAAATTGCAAAATTTACCAAGAAACTCTAGCCATACTCGACTTCGTAATAGATGCGAACTGACTGGAAGAGCAAGAGGATATTACCGAAAATTTGGATTAGGACGGAGTAAATTAAGAGAACTCGCTATGAGTGGTCAAATTCCAGGGATCACGAAAGCCAGTTGGTAACTGATTGAATCTATAACGGTAATAGATATTACAAATAATAACGAATAATTTAACATTAATCCAGGAAGGTTTTAATAGGTAAAAATATGAGTCTAACGGATCCAATAGCTGATATGTTAACCCGCATAAGAAATGGGCAATTATCTCAAAAATCCTCAGTGCTCATGAGTTCGTCTCGATTAAAAAAAGCTATCGCTCAAGTGCTTAAAGATGAAGGTTATATTGAAGATTTTCAAATATTCCAAGAAAAAGAAAAGATAAATTTGGAAATCAAGCTAAAATATTATGCTGGCTATCCTGTAATAGAGAAAATATCTAGAGTTAGTCGTCCTGGACTAAGAGTATATAAATCTTGTTCTGAATTACCCAGCGTAATGAATGGATTGGGAATTGCAATTGTATCTACTTCAAAAGGTGTTATGACGGAAGGAAAAGCGCGACTGAATGGAATCGGTGGCGAAGTTTTATGCGTTGTAGCTTAAGGGATTAATTTAATGTCGCGAATTAGTAAAAAACCAATTCAAATACCGAGTAATGTTAATTTTACTATTTCAAATAACGAAATAGTAATTAAAGGTCCGTTAGGCTCTCTTCAGCAGCGACTTTCTGCTGAGCAAGTTACCATAACGAGTGAAAATAATGAGTTATTTGTTAAATCAGCTGATTCAACAAAACAATCACATTCAATGTCGGGAACGATACGGTCTTTAGTTAATAATATGGTAACTGGAGTAACGACTGGTTTTGTGAAACGATTAAATATTGTTGGTGTTGGATATCGTGCGCAGGCGAGTGGTAATACATTAAATTTGAGTTTAGGTTTCTCACATCCGATTGCTTACAAAATGCCAAACGGAATTACTGTTGAAACACCTACTCAAACGGAAATTGTGATCAAAGGAATTGATAAACAGCAGGTTGGACAAGTTGCAGCAGAAATACGCTCGTTTAGACTTCCTGAGCCTTACAAGGGCAAGGGAGTACGTTATGCTGACGAAATAATAATCCTTAAAGAAACTAAGAAAAAATAGTAAATAGGAAGCTCATGAAAAACCTTAAGCTATCTCGCATGAGGCGTGCTCGCAAAACGCGAGTTAAAATTGCATTATTAAAAACTTACCGACTCTCAGTACATCGGAGTAATAAGCATATATATGCGCAAATTATAGATGATGAAAATAGTAGAGTATTAGTGAGTGCATCAACGCTTGAGAGTGAAGTTAGAAGTGTAATAACAAATGGCGGAACAGTGCAAGCTGCTGAATTTATTGGAAAAAGATTAGCGGAAAAATCAAAAAGCTTAGGAATTGATACTGTTGCCTTTGACCGAGCTGGCTATAAGTATCATGGGCGAGTCAAAGCATTAGCTGAGGGTGCACGAAACGGCGGAATTAAATTTTGAGATAAGGAATATTAATGGCTAAAGCTTCAAAATCACAAAACATTACCTCGGTAAATGATGAGCAGACCGATGAACTTAAAGAAAAAATGGTCTCAATTAATCGTGTTACTAAAGTTGTGAAAGGTGGACGTATCTTGGCCTTTGCTGCGTTAACAGTAGTAGGAGATGGTAAAGGTAGAATTGGTATGGGTAAAGGTAAATCAAGAGAAGTGCCTGTTGCCGTACAAAAAGCAATGGATGAAGCGCGACGCAAAATGGTTAAAGTTGAATTAAAAAATGGCTCACTGCAACATGCTGTTGTTGGAAGACACGGCGCTGCTAAAGTGTTTATGCAGCCTGCTTCAGAAGGTACTGGTATAATAGCAGGTGGACCAATGAGAGCAATATTTGAAGTTATGGGCATTACTAATATACTTGCTAAGTGCATTGGTTCAACTAATCCTTATAATGTTGTGCGTGCCACGATACAGGGACTCGAATCAATACGCACACCTTCAATGATAGCTTCCAAACGAAATAAAAGCCTTGAAGAAATTATAGGAAGATTAAAATGACAAGCAATGATAATAAAAAATTGTGCGTTAAATTAGTTAAAAGCCTAATAGGTAAAAGAAAATCGCATCGTAGAATAATTGAAGGATTGGGACTTAAACGAATTAATAGTATTGCAATATTACAAGATAGCCCCTCATTGAGAGGTATGATAAATAAAGTCTCATATATGGTTAAGGTTGAGCAATAAATGGATTTAAGTAATATAAAATCAAACAAAGATTCGAGGAAAACAAGAAGAAGAGTAGGTAGAGGAATCGGATCAGGATTAGGTAAAACAGCAGGTAGAGGTCATAAAGGTCAAAAGTCTAGAGCGGGAGGCTTTCATAAAGTTGGTTTTGAAGGCGGGCAGATGCCTTTGCATCGACGCTTACCAAAACGTGGATTTACTTCGCTGGACAATAAGCAAGTTAAAGAAATCAAATTATCAATTCTTGCTCAAACTTTTAAAGAGATTAATGGAATTGATGATTTGAAAAATGCTGGTTTAGTATCAAAATCTATACACGCAGTAAAAGTATTATTTGATAAAGAAATAAATACAGCAGTGGTAATAAAAGGATTATCTGTTTCAAAAAATGCAAAAAAAGCTATAGTTAATGCTGGTGGAAATATTGATTAGTTAAAGGAATAGTTTTGGCTGCAAATAAATTTAATAAAAATGTGAATAAATACTCGGATTTAAAACGAAGACTTTGGTTTTTGTTATTCGCGCTAATAGTTTACCGAATTGGTGCTCATGTACCTGTACCCGGAATTGATCCAGTTGTTTTAAAGGATCTTTTCGATACACAGGAAGGCGGCATATTGGGTATGTTTAATATGTTTTCTGGCGGAGCTTTGTCACGTTTTTCAATATTTGCATTAGGCATAATGCCCTATATTTCTGCATCTATTATAATGCAATTGGGAACAGTAGCTATTCCATATTTAGAATCGCTTAAAAAAGAAGGTGAGTCTGGAAGAAGAAAAATAACGCAGTATACTCGCTACGGTACAGTTGCTCTTGCATTAGTCCAAAGCTATGGAATATCCATGGCATTACAGGCGCAGGCTGGATTAGTAATAGAGCCTGGAATTTTTTTCGTGATAACAACTGTAACTACATTGGTTACAGGTACTGTTTTTTTGATGTGGCTTGGCGAGCAGATTACTGAACGTGGAATTGGAAACGGAATATCACTTATTATTTTTGCGGGAATTGCTGCTGGCTTACCAGCCGCTATTGGAGGTACTCTTGAATTAGTACGTACGGGTGCCATGCATTTTTTAGTAGCTTTAGGCATATTTATTGCGGTGATTGCTGTAACAGGGTTTGTGGTATTTGTTGAGCGTGGTCAAAGAAAAATTTTAGTAAACTATGCCAAACGCCAAGTAGGAAAGCAGGTCTTTGGAGGACAAAGTTCACATTTACCTTTAAAATTGAATATGGCTGGTGTAATACCTCCAATATTTGCATCTAGTATTATTTTGTTTCCAGCTACGCTGGCGGGTTGGCTGTCAACTGATGAATCATTGATTTGGTTAAAAGATATAAGTGGAGCTTTATCTCCTGGCCAGCCTATGTATGTCATGTTATATGCAGTGATGATAGTATTCTTTTGTTTCTTTTATACAGCACTTGTTTTTAATCCGAAAGAAACAGCTGACAATCTTAAAAAGAGTGGTGCGTTTATTCCAGGCATACGTCCAGGCGAGCAAACAACGCGATATATTGAAAAAATAATGCTAAGACTTACGCTTGTTGGGTCTATGTATGTGACACTAGTCTGCTTATTGCCAGAATTTTTGATATTGAAATGGAATGTACCTTTTTATTTTGGCGGAACCTCATTACTCATAATAGTTGTTGTAACTATGGATTTTATGGCACAGGTTCAATCTCATGTTATGTCAACCCAATATGAAAGCTTGCTTAAGAAAACTAGCTTCAAAACAAGCCCTTATATTTCAAGATAAGACGCAGTAATAATAATGGCAAAAGAAGAAACAATTCAAATGCAAGGCGAGATACTAGAGACACTGCCAAATGCTACATTTAAAGTTAAATTAGAGAATGGTCATATTGTATTGGGTCATATATCAGGGAAAATGCGCATGAATTATATTCGTATATTACCTGGAGATAAAGTGACTGTTGATTTGACTCCCTATGATTTAACTAAAGCTAGAATTACTTTTAGATCTAAATAAATTTTAAGCTTTTAAATTAAATTAACTTTATTCAAATAAAAAGGAAACTTCAATTGAAAGTACATGCTTCTGTAAAGAGAATATGCAGAAATTGTAAGATAATTAGGCGCCAAAGAGTTGTTCGAGTTGTTTGTATAGATCCAAGACACAAGCAACGGCAAGGTTAATATTTAAGCATTGGCTAATAAATGATATTCAAGGTGAATAAATGGCGCGTATAGCCGGAGTAAATATTCCTAATCATCAGCACGTGAGAATTGCTCTAACAGCAATTTATGGTATCGGCAACACAACTTCACAAAAAATATGTGATGAATTAGGAATTGATGGTTCTATTAAATTAAAAGATATATCAGAAGCTCAATTAGAGCAAATACGTGAAAAAATTTCCAAATATACCGTTGAAGGAGATTTGCGACGTGAGATATCGATGAATATTAAAAGATTAATGGATCTTGGCTGTTATCGCGGATTGCGGCATAGAAGAGGCTTACCTGTAAGAGGACAACGTACGAGAACGAATGCTCGGACAAGAAAGGGGCCTAGAAGATCCGCAAGTGTACGTTAATTATCTATAAATATTGATTCTAAGGTAATAAATTAATGGCAAAGATTCAATCTAGATTGCGAAAAAAAGTCAGGAAAAACATTGTTGAAGGAATCGCGCACATACATGCTTCATTTAATAACACGATTGTTACGATTTCTGATAGACAAGGTAATGCATTATCATGGGCAACTTCAGGAGGTGCTGGATTTAAAGGCTCTCGGAAAAGTACACCTTTCGCTGCACAG
Organism: Nitrosomonas sp. Is37; assembly: GCF_033063275.1. Lineage (NCBI taxonomy): Bacteria > Pseudomonadati > Pseudomonadota > Betaproteobacteria > Nitrosomonadales > Nitrosomonadaceae > Nitrosomonas > Nitrosomonas sp. Is37. Next base: position 41,489 of record NZ_JAWJYP010000014.1, read on the forward strand.
ATTGCTGCAGAGCAAGCTAGCAAAATTGCACATGAATATGGAATTAAAAATTTAGAAGTACGTATTAAAGGACCTGGGCCAGGCAGAGATTCAGCAGTCAGATCATTAAATGCTGCTGGTTTTAAAATTACGAGTATCTCCGATGTCACCCCTGTGCCCCATAATGGATGTCGACCACCAAAAAAACGGCGAATTTGAGAGGAATATTTAGTGGCTAGAAATCTTGAACCAAAATGTCGGCAATGTCGTCGAGAAGGTGAAAAATTATTCTTGAAAGGCGACAAATGCATGTCAAGTAAATGTGGAATTGAAAGGAGAAATTACGCTCCTGGTCAACATGGACAGAAAAAGAGTAGAATTTCTGACTATGGATTGCAATTAAGAGAAAAGCAAAAGGTACGTCGTATTTATGGTTTACTTGAACGGCAATTCCGAATTGTTTACAAAAATGCAGACAGAATGCGAGGTGTAACTGGTGAAAATTTGTTACAGCTGCTAGAGAGTAGATTAGATAACGTGGCGTATCACATGGGGTTCGGGGCTTCTAGATCAGAGTCTAGACAAGTGGTACGACATAATTGCATTTTAGTGAATGGACGTCGAGTTAATATACCGTCCTATCAGGTACTTCCAGGGGATGTTATTGAAGTAGCTGACAAAGCTAAGAATTATCTTAGGATTAAATCATCTCTTGATTCTGCTGAACAGCGTGGATTTCCTGCATGGTTGGATGTTGATGTCAAAGCTATGAAAGGGAAATACAAAATGAAACCGGAAAGATCTGAATTATCATCAACTATTAATGAATCTTTGATAGTCGAATTATACTCAAAATAAAGAATTTTATATCTTTCTAGTTAAGGATTTTTACATGTCGAGTAGCCCGTATCTTATACCCAGAATAATCGAGGTCCAAAATATTACTCCTGTCCAGGCAAGGGTAATAATGGAACCATTTGAGCGGGGGTATGGTTATACATTGGGTAATGCATTACGTAGAGTATTATTATCCTCAATGCCTGGTTCTGCAGCAACAGAAGTTCGAATAGCTGGGGTAGTGCATGAATATTCCTCGCTTGAAGGCGTACAAGAAGACGTAATTGATATACTTTTGAATTTAAAAAATATTGTATTTAAACAGCATACCGGTACTAAATCTATATTAACATTAAAAAAGAATATAGATGGGCCGGTTACAGCTGCGGATATTGAAAGCACTCATGATGTTGAGATTGTGAATCCTGATCATGTCATTGCGCATATCGTAAAAGGTGGGATGATTGATATGCAAATTACAATTGAAAAAGGACGCGGTTATGTTCCTGCTACTGTAAGAAGATCTGCAGATGCAAGTAGTCAGGTTGGCAGTATTTTATTAGATGCTTCATTTAGTCCAATAAAGAAGATTAGCTATTCTGTTGAAAATGCGCGCGTCGAGCAACGTACCGATTTAGATAAATTAGTAATTGATATTGAAACCAATGGATCCGTGGATCCTGAAGAAGCGATTCGATATGCTGCACGAGTACTGGTTGATCAATTGTCAGTTTTTGCTGAGCTTGAAACTACTCCTCTTCCTAAAGAGCAACCTAAAATTCCACAAATTGATCCGATACTCTTACGCCCAGTTGACGATTTGGAATTGACCGTGCGATCAGCAAACTGCTTAAAAGTTGAAAATATTTACTATATCGGGGATTTAATACAGCGTACAGAAGCTGAGTTATTACGAACTCCCAATTTGGGAAGAAAATCCCTTAATGAAATTAAAGAAGTCTTAGCAGCTCGAAATTTATCTTTGGGAATGAAATTGGAAAATTGGCCGCCGGCTAATCTGGAAAATCAAGGAAAGGAAACTGGTCATGCGTCATAAAAATGGTCTTAGAAAATTAAATCGCACCAGTAGTCATAGATTGGCCATGTTTCGGAATATGGCTAATTCGTTATTACGGCATGAAATGATTAAGACTACTTTGCCAAAAGCAAAAGAATTGCGAAGAGTTGTTGAACCACTTATAACAATAGGAAAAGAACCTACTGTTATGAACAAACGAATTGCTTTCAACAGGTTGCGGGATCGTGATACAGTTGTAAAATTGTTTTCAGATCTCGGCTCTCGTTACAAGCTTCGAAATGGTGGGTATCTTAGAATTCTAAAATATGGATTTAGAAAGGGAGATAACGCCCCTATGGCCATCGTTGAGCTCGTGGATCGACCTCATGATGTTGATACATCTGTTTCACAAAAAGATGAATGAGATTAATCGAGCTCTATAATGCTAAATTAGATATTAGCATGTAAAAACTGAGATCAACTGATAATTAGATTATGATAAGGCTACTGTCACTAGTAGCCTTTTTCATGTATATATATTAACCATAAATGATTTCTTAAATAAGAAATAGCTTTGAAAGCTTATATACATTTAGCCAGAGCCAGTCTTGGCATGTCATTTGCACCATATCCTTGAGCAATCGCATGAAACTGATAAAGCAAAGAATTGTTCCGTGATCTTATTCCATTTCCAAATCAAAGATGGCACGAAGGCGAGCCGCAGACAGTATAAATAATACGGCAAGGTGAAGCCGACAAAGTTAGGTTTGATTTAGAAACGGAATTACGAATGGATGAAGCCACAAAAATATCTTTGATGCGCTCATAGATATCGATCTTCAAACTCAGCCTCTACTCAACAAAATCGACAGCAATATTAGATAATCTGCATTATCAGAAAACGAAGCTTCGCTGAAGGGTGCACACAACAGGCTGCTTTGGTGGCATGGATATACGAAAGCACAAACAATCAGAATCAGCTGGCCTAGTGTATCACCCACGATAAGTCGTTTCCCCACTCTTCATTTTCTTTTCCCCGTTGAAATCCATGGAGGTCACCGTATGGCACAGTTTTATCACTTTAACAGTTTTCCATGGCAGGAAACGCCTGGGCAACATACGCCTATGGTCACAGGCTAAGTTAATGTAGAGCCGCATTGGCGATAACGCATTTACTGTGAACCAATTTTTCTGCCGAGAATCTTTACGCTCAAAATGGTGAGCTAGCTCACCCATTCCTCGCCCGATGAGTTGTTTTGGTGCTTTGGTTTATAAAATGATTGAGAACAAAGTCGCAGCTATATGACAGATCATTGAATTATTTTACGGCAGATCCTAATTTTGTTAGGCATTGCCCTCTACTTTGTGCTTTAGGAGGTAGAGGCATTAAAGGGGCTATTGACTGATTGCAGCTGGTATTAAGATTTTGCTATTGAAGTATGCGCCAATTTATTGCTTCATTAAGTAGACTTAATTAAGCAGAGTATTTCTACTAATAAGCTAATGCTATTTAATTTAATATAGAATTTTTTTTGAAAAATTATCTCTATATTTTACATCATGTTATGATGTTCAAATGGTGCCCAGAAGAGGACTCGAACCTCCACACCCGAAGGCACATGGACCTGAACCATGCGCGTCTACCAATTCCGCCATCTGGGCAATACTCGTAATCTAGTTGTCAGGAGCAATCCGTGATTCTATAGGAAACAATTGTTTTGTCAATCAAGAAGAAAAGTAAGAAGAATCAGCTACGTAAACATGACCCTTTTCTCGCTCGTGAAAGTGAGCGATATGGCACGCCTTTGCCAAGTCGAGAATTCATATTGCAAATACTTGAGGAACAAGGCATCCCTGTAAGCGAAACAAAATTACGGGAACTGCTGGATATAACTCCAAAAGAAACCGAATTTTTTAATCGACGATTGGCAGCCATGATCCGTGCAGGCCAAATCATGCGCAATCGCAAAGGGGATATTTGTGTCATTGAAAAACTTGAACTGATTAGAGGAACGGTACAAGGACATAGTGATGGCTATGGCTTCTTGATTACAGATAGTGGGGGCCCTGATTTATATCTTGGTCCCAAAGAAATGCACAAGGTATTTAATGGCGATCGTGTCATCGCACGAGAAATTGGTGTGGATCGTCGTGGTCGTAGTGAATGTGAAATCGTTGAAGTGCTGGAACGTGTCAACACACAGTTAATAGGGAGATTTTATACCGAGCATGGTATTTTTTTCGTCATTGCTGAAAACAAGCGTATTAGTCAAGAAATACTGATTCCTCGTGAAGCTACTATGGAGGCTAAGACTGGCCAGGTTGTAATGGTCAAAATTATTCAGCAACCTGATATCCATATCCAGCCTATTGGTCATGTTATTGCAATTCTAGGTGAATACACTTCGCCTGGCATGGAGATCGAAATCGCATTGCGTAAACATGACTTACCCTATGAGTTTTCATCTGAGATAGAGAAAATCTCTGCCAAATTTCCTAAAAAGGTACTAAAAAAAGAACTTACCAAGCGGAAAGATATTCGTCATTTACCTTTTGTTACAATCGATGGCGAAACTGCGCGTGATTTCGATGATGCAGTTTACTGTGAACGTGAGGGAAAAGATTATCGATTATATGTAGCCATCGCTGATGTCAGTCATTATGTTCAAGACGCTGATGCTCTAGACAAAGAAGCATGCAAACGAGGCAATTCGGTATATTTTCCACGACGAGTGATCCCGATGTTGCCAGAAGTACTTTCCAATGGTTTGTGTTCGCTTAATCCGCAAACGGACCGTCTTAGTATGGTATGCGAAATGCAATTAGCTACGAATGGTGAATATTTAGATTATCAATTTTACCCGGCAGTCATGCACTCACATGCCCGCCTTACGTACACCGAAGTCGCAGCGATGCTGGATAGACCCAAAGATACCAATACCAAGCAATATACCGAACTACTTCCGCACATTCAGTTACTCTATAAGGTATATAGGGGTTTACAGAAAGCACGCAAGAAACGTGGGGCCATTGACTTTGAAACGATTGAAACCCAGATGATCTTTAATGTTCAGGGCAAGATTGAGCAGATACTTCCGCTGCAACGCAATGTAGCGCATCGTCTGATAGAAGAATGCATGCTAGCTGCCAATGTCTGTGCCTCAGATTTTTTGCAGAAACATAGGCAACCGGTGCTGTATCGTGTCCACGAAGGGCCAGCGCCGGAGAAATTAACAGCGCTGCGAGATTTTCTTAAGGAATTTGGCGTGCAACTAGGAGGCGGTAGTGAACCACACGCCAAAGATTTTGCTAAAACATTAACTAAAATCATCGGCAGAGCCGATGCCCAATTATTACAAACTGTTATGTTAAGATCGTTACGACAAGCGATGTACAGTCCTGAAAATATCGGCCATTTCGGATTGGCTTATGAAGCGTACACTCATTTCACTTCACCAATTCGGCGCTACCCTGATTTATTAGTACATCGTGCTATCAAAGCTGTTCTAAATAGCAATAGCTATTCACCATCGGGTGGCGACTGGCACGAACTTGGTAAGCATTGCTCAATGACAGAGCGTCGCGCTGATGAAGCATCACGTGATGTTGAAGCGTGGCTTAAATGCTTCTATATACAAGATAAAATTAATGAATGCTTTGATGGCGTCATCAGCGGTGTCACCGGGTTTGGTTTATTTGTTGCACTTGATCAAATTTATGTGGAAGGATTAGTCCATATATCAGAGCTACCTAGCGATTACTTCCATTTTGATAGCACTAAACACATGTTGTATGGTGAACGCACTGGGAAAAAATATCGCCTGGGTGATCGTTTACATGTCAAACTTGTAAGGGTTGACTTAGAAACTCGCAAAATTGACTTTGTTCTTGCTTAGAAACCGGAAAAATCGTAGAGCACAGATTTTCTGGGTGGGAGCGAGGAATACCAAACGGTTAATGGAAACATACTTTAGACTCTCCGCAGACACTAAATAGAAGCATACGATTCTTTTAGATAATTGTATTGATGCAGCTTTTACATTAATTCTACTGAGCTAGCAACGACATGTCTCAGACACGACATATTTTTGGGTTTCATGCGATTATGAGCCGTTTACGGCAAAACCCAGATAGTATCAAAGAAATCTATATCGATTCGGCGCGACATGATCAGCGTGCGCGTGATCTATGCAAACTTGCTGAAATTAAAAATATTCAATTGATACTTTGTGACAATACGAGGCTCGCCAGAATAGTGGGCACTACGCGCCATCAAGGTGTAGTGGCCAACATTACGGCTACTCAGAGCTATGTTGCTATTGAAGATGTCTTGGAAGTACTGAGCGAACCCGCTTTATTCTTAATACTGGATGGTATAAAGGATCCTCACAATTTAGGAGCATGCCTGCGCGTTGCTGATGCATTGGGTGCTCATGCTGTTATTGCACCTAAGGATCGCTCGGTAGGGTTGACGGCTACAGTGCATAAAGTCGCTAGCGGCGCTGCCGATACTGTTCCTTTTGTTACCGTCACCAATTTAGCTCGAACCTTACGTGAACTCAAGCAACATGGTATCTGGATTATTGGCACTGCAGCTGATGCAAGCCATAGCCTTGAAACGATCACACTTGATGGTCCCGTGGCTTGGGTATTAGGTGCAGAACATGAGGGTATACGTCGCTTGACAAAGGAAACCTGTGATCAACTGGTGCGTATTCCAATGGTCGGCAGTGTTGAAAGCCTGAATGTATCAGTCACTGCTGGGATTTGCTTATTCGAAACTTTCCGCCAGCGATCAAAGAAAGTTTGATTAATAGGCTAAGGCGAAAATTCTTAATTTTTCTGAAGAATCTAGATTTAATTTTGACTGGGAAGTTTATATCCCTTGGAGCGTGTTAAAGGCATTTTGATTTATCCTATTTTCCTCAGTTGAAGTCTCTTAATCGTTCAAGAATCCTGTAGATCAAGGTATTTTGGAAGATTTTTAGCGCCACCAATTGCGTTAGATTTTAAAGAAACAATCAAAATCAGCTGAAAGTGCTGCCATATCTTGCTTCCAGTTTGTTTATGGCAATTGAGGAGCAGTTAATATTTTTAGCTAGAAACCGTTTTGCAGTATGAGATTCCTCGTAATAAATTTCAACAGAGGAATTTAGGTTAATAACTTATCCTAATGGAAAACCTGGGTTTAAGAAAGTTTGTTTATCCCTTTGTTCATCTCATATGTTGTACCGAAGTACGGTGTACTACAGTACGATAGGCAGAGGGTATGTGATTTATCAGAATGAGACCATAGCAAGCAATTTATTTTTGCTTATACGAAATATTTTTTAATATGCGAGAAACAAAAACACAACCTAAAGTTCGATATTAGCTTGTGTTTTTATTGGATATTTTGGTAGGCGCGATTGGACTCGAACCAACGACCCCCACCATGTCAAGGTGATGCTCTAACCAGCTGAGCTACGCGCCTAGGGAATACAGCATTCTAACTGAAACATCGTATGGGTTCAAATATAAGTTAAAAAGAATGATTTCTCTAGAATTTTGAAGTTTATATATCGTTTTGATTAGAATAACCAACATGATTAGAAGCAAGGTAACCAAATATTGATTACTTTTAGAAATAAAAAATAAATTTTTTACTACACTTATAATTAGTAACATTTTCCCTCGCTTAAAGTTAGGTTAAATGAAAATCTAACAAGAACTGGTTTATTGGCATGGCAAGAAAATAACTATTATTCTTTGTCATTTTTGAGAAACTCATTACTGAATGTCTGAGGCTAAATGAACGTTAAATTTAATTATGTTGCTCCCAAATGGTTACCAGGCGGTAATGTACAGACCATTTATCCTTATTTTCTAAAGCCATCACCGCAGGTAACTTTGCAGCGTGAGCGCTGGGAGATTGATGATGGTGATTTTGTCGATGTTGATTGGCTTGAAGGTCCTTTGGATAAGCCGCTGGTGGTTATGTTTCATGGACTTGAAGGAAGCTCACGCAGTCATTATTCGCTCAGTATTTTGAATCATTTGCGAGAGCAAAACTGGCGTGGCGCGGTCATTCATTTCCGTGGTTGCTCTGGGGAGTCTAATAGACTACCCCGTGCTTATCATGCGGGTGATTCAATGGAAATAGATTGGATGCTACGACGGATAGCGCATCAATGTGAGTTGCAGAAATCAGGTTTGCCACTTTACGTAATCGGCATTTCACTTGGAGGAAATGTTTTATTGAAATGGTTGGGTGAACAAGGTGGTCAAGCAAGCAGATTGATTACAGCTGCTGCTGCAGTTTCAGCTCCACTTGATTTGGCTGCTGCTGGAAAGACGCTTGATTTAGGTTTTAACCAAATCTATACCCGGCATTTTCTGAGCTCTTTAAAACGTAAAGCATTAGAAAAACATAAGCGCTTTCCGGGTTTGCTCGATGAGAAGGCGATCGCTTCAACTAGCTCGTTATATGAATTCGATAATCATGTCACAGCACCCTTGCATGGCTTCCTTAACACGGAGGAGTACTGGAGTAAATCCAGCAGCAAGCCTTGGCTTCAACATATCCAGGTTCCCACTTTTGTTATCAATGCGCAAAATGATCCATTCATGCCGGCTGATGCATTGCCGGCAAGAAGCAAGGTTTCATCTATGGTTTTTCTTGAATTTCCTGAGCAAGGTGGACATGTTGGATTTATGCATGGAACCTTCCCTGGTCAGCTTAGTTGGCTGCCTCAACGGATTACCAGCTTCTTTCAATCAGCGTGAACGTTCGGACTGTTCTCTTTAGTAGATTTGTTTGGATCAAGATAGGAACCTTGCTAAAAAAGCTTTTTCAACATTTCCTTTGAGTGGAATTCTCACCCGGTGACCACTACCTGGAGCGACATGAATAGTCATGCCATCTAAGTTTTGCATCTGCTCCAATTCAATCACTTGGTTGCCGGAAGGGTGAATGATCTCCAAGCGATCACCTATCTCAAAGCGATTCTTAACCAGAATTTCAGCCATGCCACTGATTTCATCGATAGCAGTAACATCGCCCACATATTGACTACGGTTTGATTCTGAATGACCGCGCAGATAGTTCTGAGTTTCATGACTGTGATGCCGCTGGTAGAAACCGTCGGTATAGCCACGATTGGCAAGTCCTTCCAATTGACTAAGTAGGGCAGGATCGAAGGGGCGATTAGCTATCGCATCATCTATCGCTTTACGGTAAACTTGGGCTGTACGCGCAACATAATAGGCTGATTTGGTTCGTCCTTCGATTTTGAGAGAATCTATTCCGATTTTGACGAGTCGCCCGATATGTTCTACTGCGCGTAGATCTTTGGAGTTCATAATATACGTGCCATGCTCATCTTCCATGATAGGCATTAGCTGGCCGGGGCGTTCTCCTTCTTCAATGAGATAAACATGATCTGCAGCAGGATGTCGTTTGACAGTACCCTGAGGGGTAGGTTGTTGCATTAATGCTTGGTTAAAGTCGAAGTCAATTTTTTGCAAAGGCTCAATGTCACCAGTTGCATTTTCTTCGGCTGATTTGACTTTATAATCCCATCGACAGGAATTGGTGCAGGTACCCTGGTTTGGGTCGCGGTGATTAAAGTAGCCTGATAATAAGCACCGTCCTGAATAGGCCATGCATAAGGCACCGTGAACAAACACTTCCAGTTCCATATCTGGGCAAAGTTGTCGGATCTCACTAATTTCGTCGAGCGATAGTTCTCTGGATAGGATGACGCGTGTTAATCCGATTTTCTGCCAGAATTTTACCGCAGCGTAATTGACAGTATTGGCTTGAACAGAGAGATGGATAGGAATATCCGGCCATTTTTCTCTGACTAACATAATAAGTCCGGGGTCTGCCATAATCAGCGCATCGGGTTTGAGCTCAATGACGGGCGCCATATCAGCCATATAGGTTTTTACCTTGGCGCTATGAGGCATAAGATTGCTTGTAACAAAGAATTTTTTGCTGATCGCATGCGCTTCTGTGATGCCGGTACGTAATTGCTCCAGAGAAAACTCATTATTGCGGGCTCGTAAAGAATACCGTGGTTGACCAGCGTAAACTGCATCAGCGCCGTAGGCATAAGCAATATGCATTTTCTCCAGTGAGCCAGCTGGCAGTAAAAGTTCAGGGGTGTTTAGCATAGTGTAAAATGAGCAAGTAATGTTAGATCGATGTCCAGTTTTGTACGCATACAAGACTACGCAGATTAATAGTTGAATAATCCCCAGAAGTAATCCTGAAAGCTAAATAGCTAATTTTAAATTATAGCATTATGCTGGCTGCCCCCGCTTTTATCCACCTTCGACTGCATAGCGAGTACTCTGTCGTCGACAGTATCGTTCGTATCGATGAAGTTTTATCAAAAGCAGCATCAGATAATATGCCAGCATTGGCGTTGACGGATCTCGCTAATCTCTTTGGATTGATCAAATTCTATCAAAGCGCCTACAAAAAAGGTATTAAACCCATCATTGGGTGTGATATCTGGATTACTAATGAGACAGATCGTGATAAGCCTACCCGCGTTTTATTGTTATGCCAATCTTATGCTGGTTACTTGTTATTGTGTCGTTTGCTATCGCGGGCTTATCGTGAGAATTTGTACCGTGGCCGGGTTGAATTCCGGAAATCATGGTTTCATGCTGATGAAGGTGGAACAGATGGATTGATTCTGCTGTCAGGTGCCTATCATGGCGAGATCGGATGGCATCTATCACAGAATAATTTAAGTACAGCTGAAACACTGGCTCAAGAATGGGCAAACTTGTTTCCAGGACGATTTTATATCGAATTACAGCGAAGCGGCAACGCGAACGAGGAAAGCTGTGTACGCAATTCTCTGCAGCTGGCTTCCAAATTACAATTACCTGTTGTAGCGACGCATGCAGTGCAATTTTTAGAACCTGAAGATTATAAAGCTCATGAAGCTAGGGTATGCATTGCAGAAGGATATGTGTTAGGCGATCGCCGGCGCCCGCATCATTTTACCGAGCAGCAATATTTTAAAACACAAGCAGAAATGCAGGCTCTTTTTGCGGATATACCATCTGCTCTTGCCAACAGTGTAGAAATTGCCAAGCGCTGCTCACTTGTGCTCGAGCTAGGGGTTAACCGCTTACCCATGTTTCCAACACCGGGTACAGTCAGTATTGAACAATACTTACGTGAGCAGGCCGAAGCCGGACTAGAGAAACGCCTGTGTGTTCTGTTTCCAGATGCCGGAGTATATGCTTCGAAGCTGCCAAAGTATCAGGACAGACTGGGTTTCGAAGTCAATACTATTATCCAAATGGGATTTGCAGGCTATTTCTTAATCGTCGCGGATTTTATCAACTGGGCCAAGCAGAACGATGTGCCAGTAGGTCCAGGGCGTGGGTCGGGTGCAGGCTCTCTAGTTGCGTATTCACTTGGGATCACTGATCTTGACCCGATGCGCTATGATTTGTTGTTCGAGCGTTTCCTGAATCCCGAACGGGTATCTATGCCAGATTTTGATATCGACTTCTGTCAGGATAGACGTGAGCGCGTCATTGAATATGTGAAACAGCGCTATGGTGCTGAGAGCGTTTCACAGATTGTTACTTTTGGCACGATGGCAGCAAAAGCAGTCGTGCGAGATGTGGGCCGTGTGCTGGATCTACCGTATAACTTTGTCGATCAATTAGCCAAATTAGTGCCATTCGAGATCGGTATGACGCTAAAAAAAGCACGTGCTGTCGAACCTCAGCTGGAACAGCGTGCACAAGAGGAAGAAGATGTGCGTAATTTGCTGGAACTGGCAGAACGTCTGGAAGGGCTGACTCGTAATGTGGGGATGCATGCAGGCGGTGTGCTGATCGCACCTGGCAAGATTACCGATTTTTGCCCTGTGTATTGCGCCGATTCGGGAGATTCGGTAGTCAGCCAGTTTGATAAGGATGATGTCGAGAAAATTGGTCTGGTAAAGTTTGATTTTCTTGGGCTGCGTACCCTCACTATTCTAGATAGAGCCGTAAACGATATTCGGCAGCGCTATGCTGAAGCAGGTGCACAGGTAGCCGATCGGCAAGCTGGGCAGTCGATACCCTCGCTGAATCAATCTTTTTCTTTAAATCATATTCCTTTAGAGGATGCTGCGACCTATGCGTTGATGAGAAAAGGCAACGCAATCGGAATCTTCCAATTTGAATCACGTGGAATGAAAGATCTGCTGCAAAAAGCGAGGCCTGATCGGTTCGAAGATCTGATCGCGCTGGTAGCACTTTATCGCCCTGGGCCCATGGATTTGATTCCCGAATTTATAGAACGTAAACACGGTAAACGTGTGGAATATCTGGATTCACGTCTGGAACCTATTCTTGGGCCAACGTATGGCGTCATGATTTATCAGGAACAAGTGATGCAAATTGCTCAGGTGATAGGCGGGTATAGCCTCGGGGGCGCTGATTTACTACGGCGTGCGATGGGCAAAAAAAAGGTAGAGGAAATGGCGCAGCAGCGTGATATTTTTGTAGCGGGCGCAATCAGGAATGGTTTGACTGAACAGGATGCGATTACGCTCTTTGGTTTGATGGAAAAATTTGCTGGCTACGGTTTCAACAAATCGCATGCTGCAGCTTATGCTTTGATCGCCTTTCAGACGGCTTACCTTAAAACACACTACCCCGCAGAGTTTATGGCTGCATGTTTGTCGGCAGAAATGAATGATACCGATAAGATCAATGTGTTTTACGGAGACTGCCTGGCTAATCGACTAACTATTTTGCCACCAGATATCAATCGATCCGAATATCATTTTATTCCAGTTGACGAAAAAACCATTCGTTATGGCCTGGGGGCAGTGAAGGGCACTGGGGAAGGGGCTATCTCAGGCATTATCGAAGCGCGTAATCAAGGTGGATTGTTTACTGATTTGTTTAATTTCTGTTGTCGGGTTGATCGTCGAGTGATAAATCGCCGTGTTATGGAATCACTCATTCGTGTCGGTGCATTTGATAGTATCGATCCTAACCGGGCAGGTTTATTAGCGTCAGTAGGGATCGCAATCGAATTTGCCGAGCAACGCAGTTTATCAATTCATCAGACTAGCTTATTTGCGGAGATTGAGAATAATTTTCAACATCCAGCTTTAATCAACGTTTCCCAATGGTCAGAAAAAGAAATACTGCAGAATGAAAAGCTGGGATTAGGATTTTATTTCAGCGGACATCCTTTTTCTGCTCATGTAAAAGAGCTTAGCCAGTTTGTCCAGACCCGCCTAGACCGACTTAGTTCACGACGAGAACTCCAGCTAATTGCTGGTGTGATTCATTCTATTCGCACGCAAATGACGCGTCGAGGGAAAATGGCCATCATCGTGTTAGATGATGGCCATGCTCAAGTAGAGGTCGTGGTTTATAACGAATTATTTCGTCATCACAGTGATTGGTTAAAAGAAGATCAACTTCTGATTGCTGAAGTCACTATTAGCAACATTGTTGGAAGCAACGATGAACTTCGTATTATTGCCGATAAACTTTATAGTCTTGCGAGAGCCCGCTCTTGCTATGCAAAAAAATTAAGGCTCGTAATAAACGGTTCTGCAACATCTGAGATAGCCAGTGTGACTAAGCTCAGTGAATTACTCATGCCTTATCGACAAGATAGCATAGCCAAAAATAAAGGTGCAGAGAACCATCTTTATTCCTACTGCCCTGTAACGATCATTTACCGAAATCAATATGCGATCTGCGAAATGGAGTTCGGTGATGCTTGGCGTGTTTATCTGGATGACATATTGGTTGAATCACTATTTACCTATCTAAAGTCAGAAAACGTTGTAATCATTTATTGATTAGGCCTATTTTTTAATTGCTCATTGCTCAAATAACGGACTGACTGGATATTCTAATGCTTCCTTGATTGCAACGAGCGAGAGCACAGCCTCACGACCATCAATAATGCGATGATCATAAGAGAGCGCAAGATAATTGATAGGTCGTATAACGATCTGACCATTTTCAACTACAGGGCGCTGTTTGGTCGCGTGAATGCCTAGAATCGCACTTTGCGGTGGATTGATAATTGGCGTGGAAAGCATGGATCCAAAGATACCCCCATTAGTAATAGAAAAGGTGCCACCGGTTAATTCTTCAATAGTCAATTTGCCATCGTGCGCTTTTTTTGAGAAATCAGCGATTTGCTTTTCTATCTCTGCCAGTGATAACTGATCAGCGTTACGGATAATCGGTACCACCAATCCACGGGAACTTGCAACAGCGATACCGATATCGTAATAACCATGATAAACAATGTCGTTACCATCTACCGAAGCGTTGATAATAGGAAATTTTTTCAGTGCGGCAACAGCCGCTTTGACAAAGAATGAGGTAATCCCGAGTTTAACTCCGTGCTCTTTTTCAAAGGCATCTTTGTAACGCGCACGTAAATCCATAATCGCCTGCATATTGACTTCATTGAATGTCGTCAGAGTTGCAGTTGTCGACTGAGACTGTACCAATCTCTCAGCAATACGCATGCGTAGTCTTGTCATAGGTACGCGTTGCTCAGGCCGAGCACCAGCTGCTGCCATTGCACCTATCTCAGGTATTTCCGTTCTGGCTGGAGAAATAATGGCCTTACTTTTCACATAGGCAAGGATATCTTCCTTGGTGATGCGACCGTCGCGTCCTGTCCCGCTAATAGCATTGATTTCATCCCAGCTGAGATTGTTTTCATCAGCAACCTTTTTAGCTGCTGGCATCAGCTTGGGTGTCACCTGTTCAGCTTCTTTTGTTATTACCTCGGGGGAGACAGGCTCTATTTCAGGGACAGCTACAGCTTCAGCACGAACTTGAGCCTTATGAGTTTCTGTCTCTATCTTAGCGATCACTTCACCAGCCATTACTGTGGCACCATCACCCTTAATGATTTCGGCTAGGATACCCTCCCGTGGGGCAGGTAGCTCCATAACTACTTTGTCAGTTTCAACATCAATAAGATTTTCACCGCGATTGACCAGTTCACCTTGCTGCTTGTGCCAGGAAATCAAAGTGGCTTCAGCAACCGATTCAGACAATTGAGGTACTTTGACTTCGATTAACATAATCTGTTTTCCTTTTTAAATTTTATCCCGGAATGCCGCCTCAACCAGTCCCTGCTGCTGGAATCGGTCCAGCTCCAGATAACCAACAGCAGGTGATGCTGAGGAAGGACGCAAAGCGTAGCTGAGGATCTGGTCAGGTCGCTTATGCCTAAGGATGTAGTGTTGAATACGGTGCCAAGCTCCCTGGTTACCTGGTTCTTCCTGGCACCAGATGATTTCCTTGGCATTATGGTAACGATCTATTTCTGCTTGAAAATCTTCGTGTGGGAAGGGATAGAGTTGTTCGAGCCGAATGATGGCCATGTCTGTAATGTCTTCTTTGCGGCGATAGGCGAGTAATTCATAATATACCTTGCCACTACAGGTAATGATACGTTTTACCTTATCAGCATTGAGATGTTCCGTTTCGGGGATGACAGCTTGGAATTGACCATGAGCGAGATCTTCTAGTGACGATATCGATTCTTTATGTCGAAGTAAGCTTTTGGGCATCATGATGATTAACGGTTTGCGAATTGGACGGATCAATTGTCGCCGCAACAAATGAAAGGTCTGAGCGGGTGTAGAAGGAACACATACCTGAATATTATATTCCGCGCATAACTGCAAGAATCGCTCTAACCGAGCCGACGAATGTTCAGGTCCTTGTCCCTCATAACCATGTGGCAGCATCATGACTAATCCGCATAAACGTCCCCATTTGGCTTCGCCCGATGTAATAAATTGGTCAATCACAACCTGTGCGACATTAGCAAAGTCACCAAACTGCGCCTCCCAAATAACGAGCCCATTCGGTTGTGCCGTTGCATAGCCATACTCAAAACCTAATACGGCTTCTTCCGAGAGCATTGAATCGATAATAGTCAAATCAGGTTGCTTCGGTGTAATATACCGAAGTGGCACATAGATGCCACTTTCCCATTGCTCTTGTTCAGGATTCTGATCATGTAATACTGCGTGGCGGTGAAAAAAAGTTCCACGTCCGCTATCTTGTCCGGAGAAACGAATTGGATAACCTTCTTTTAATAGTGAAGCATAAGCTAAATTTTCAGCCATTCCCCAATCCAGTGGCAGATTTCCTTTCCCCATCTCACGTCGATCAGCAATAATTTTCTCAACCCTCGGGTGTAATTTAAAAGTTGCCGGAATATCTGTGAGACGTTCCGCAAGGAACTTTAATTTATCAATGGGAACTCCTGTTTTTATCGGTTGATTCCATTTGCTGGGGTTGAGAAAAGGCGCCCAATTGATTGCATGAGGTGATTTATAATCATAGAGAATGGTCTTGTTAGGGTTGTGACCTGCATCCATTGCATCATAATAGGCCTTGACCATAACCTCTGCCTCTGCCACAGCAATAACGCCCTCTGCTACCAGCTTATCCATGTAAAGCTTGCGTGTCCCAGAATGTTTATTGATGATGCGGTACATGGAGGGTTGCGTGACCATCGGTTCGTCCTGCTCATTGTGACCTTGCTTACGAAAACAGACTAAATCAATTACGACATCCTTGTGAAACTGCATGCGAAAATCCAATGCAATTTCTGTCACCATGACTACAGCCTCAGGATCGTCGCCATTGACATGAAAAATTGGCGCTTCGATCATTTTTGCCACATCAGTACAGTAAAGGGTGGACCGGCTGTCACGAGGATCTGAGGTGGTAAAGCCGATTTGGTTGTTAATAATGATATGAACGGTACCACCTGTACCATAACCTCTTGTTTGCGACAGGTTTAATGTTTCCATTACCACCCCCTGTCCTGAGAAGGCTGCGTCGCCATGCAGTAGCACGGGAATGACTAACTCTCCCTTTTTATCGTGTAAACGATGTTGGCGGGCGAGGACCGACCCCTCTACCACGGAATCAACGATTTCAAGGTGTGAGGGATTAAACGCGAGTGCAAGATATACAATTCCACCCTGTGTCATAACAGCGGACGAGAATCCCTGGTGATATTTGACATCGCCAGCAGTGAGCGTCTGCACTTTTTTTCCTTCAAACTCTAGAAACAAGTCTGAGGGCATTTTACCTAGTGTGTTGACGAGGACATTAAGTCTGCCTCGATGTGCCATGCCGATCACGATTTCTTTTATGCCTACTTCTCCGGCGTGCTGTAGCAATTTATCCAGTAAAGGAATCAGACTTTCGTTTCCTTCACCGGAGAAACGTTTTTGTCCAACATAACGAGTATGAAGGTATTTTTCCAGACCCTCTGCGGCAGTTAGACGTTCAAGGATATGTCGTTTATAGTCAGCAGTAAGGCCCGGCTGAGAGCGCGGACCCTCCAGGCGGTTCTGTATCCAGCGTTTCTGCTTTAAATCGGTAATGTACATATATTCTGCGCCAATTGTGCCGCAGTATGTTTGCTGCAGTATCTGTAAAATTTCCTTCAATGACGCATGCTCTTGACCTACCAATGAACCGGTATTAAAAACCGTTTCCATATCGGCTTCAGTCAATTCATAAAATGCCGGATCAAGCTCTGGTATATCGAGTACTTGCTGATGGTTAAGCGGATCGAGACGCGCCAGACGCACGCCGAGAAAACGGTACATGTTGATAAGCTGCAGAACAGCTATTTGCTTACGTTCTTTAGCCTCAGCCGAGGTTAATGAAATAGTTACTTGGGGATAGCCAAGACGCTTTTTAGATGGAAGAGTTTGTGCAAGTCTTACAAATGATTCAATAATAGGAGTATGAGGTACATCTCGAGCAGTTATCGTCAAAGTCTGCTGCAATGAATCAAAATAACTACGCCATTCAGGAGATATCGAATCCGGGTTACTGAGATATTTTTCATAGAGATCTTCGATAAAAGGAGCATTAGTACCAAATAACATTGAATTCTCAAAGAATTGTCTCATCATGACCAGACTCATTTTATTTTAAAAAACGAAAGCACATTAGAATAGATAGTACCTGCGCAACACGATTTATTTGATATGTCGGTCGACCTGTATTCTAGTGATATTAATTTAACTTTATGATTTTTACCTTCTTACCCATATACACATAAAAATTAATTCTAAAACTAAGAGTGATCTTACTATTTGTCAGTTTCTTTCGATGATACGTTTCTTTGTGTAACACCGGTATAGAGCTGACGAGGACGTCCTATTTTTTGATCAGGATCAGCGATCATTTCATTCCATTGAGCTACCCAGCCAACCGTCCGTGCCATTGCGAAAATTGCAGTAAACATGGAAGTCGGTATGCCTAATGCACGTTGTATGATGCCAGAATAAAAATCGACATTAGGGTAAAGTTTTTTAGCGATGAAATAGTCATCCTCCAGAGCGATTCTTTCCAGCTCTAAGGCGAGCTTGAAAAGGCGGTTATTATGGAGCCCCATTTCATCCAATACCTCGTGACAGGTTTCACGCATGAGTTTTGCGCGTGGATCAAAATTTTTGTATACCCGATGACCGAAGCCCATCAGGCGGAAAGGGTCATTCTTGTCTTTCGCGCGTCTGATATATTCATTAATGCGTGAAACATCGCCAATTTCTTCCAGCATGTTAAGACATGCTTCATTTGCACCTCCATGCGCGGGCCCCCATAAACAGGCGATACCTGCAGAAATACAGGCAAACGGATTGGCGCCACTGGAGCCTGCCAGACGGACCGTAGAAGTTGAGGCATTTTGCTCATGATCGGCGTGAAGAATTAAAATACGATCTAACGCTTTTACGAAGATCGGATTGGGAACATAATTTTCAGCTGGCGTGGCAAACATCATGTACAGAAAGTTTGCAGCATAGCTTAAATCGTTGCGTGGATAAATGAAGGGTTGCCCAATATTGTATTTGTAAGCCATGGCCGCAATTGTGGGCAATTTGGCAATCAGCCGAAAGGCGGATTGCTCACGATGAACCGCATCTGAAATATCCATCGCTTCATGGTAAAAGGCTGACAAGGCACCTACCACCCCCACCATCACTGCCATAGGGTGAGCATCTCTTCGGAACCCACTATAAAATCTGACCAGTTGCTCATGCAGCATGGTATGGCTTTTAATAGCATGAACAAATTGCTTTTTTTGTACGTCAGAGGGTAACTCGCCATTCAGCAGCAAATAACAGACTTCCATGAAATCACATTGTGTAGCTAGCTGTTCAATAGGGTAGCCACGATAGAGAAGAATACCTTTATCGCCATCAATAAATGTGATAGTGGATTTGGTGCTAGCTGTAGAAAGAAAACCAGGATCATAAGTGAACATACCACCCTTGGCATAGAGCGTACGGATATCAATCGTATCCGGCCCCATATTACCCGACATAATCGGGAGCTCAACCGGTTCTCTATTCTCGCCAAGCAGTAGGGTTGCTGTACGTTGTTCAGACATATCTATCTCCCATGGTTTGAGGATCTACACGCTTTAGTATAGCAAGCAGCGTTAGTTTGCTTAACTTTGTTGAAGAAGCTTTAGAACTGACTTCAAGTTCTCGTTTGCTGTTTCCTTTTTGGAGGAAATTAT
This sequence comes from Nitrosomonas sp. Is37, assembly GCF_033063275.1. Classification (NCBI taxonomy): domain Bacteria; kingdom Pseudomonadati; phylum Pseudomonadota; class Betaproteobacteria; order Nitrosomonadales; family Nitrosomonadaceae; genus Nitrosomonas; species Nitrosomonas sp. Is37. The sequence continues at coordinate 60,886 of NZ_JAWJYP010000014.1, forward strand.
ATCCCATAGATCATTATCAGGGAGTGTCAGCAATGTTTCAAACGTTTTTAACTGCGTTTCATCTAATTGCACATAGTATTTATCCAGAAAGCGCTGCAATATAATATCCAACTCCAGCAAACCGCGTCGACAACGCCAACGGAGGCGTTCTCGCTGCTTCATACTGTTCTTTTTACCAACATATTTTTGATTTTACCAATCGCATTGGTTGGATTTAATCCTTTTGGACAAACATCCACACAATTCATAATGGTGTGGCAGCGAAACAGGCGATAAGGATCTTCCAGATAATCCAATCGTTCAGCAGTAGCTTGATCGCGGCTGTCAGCCAGAAAACGGTAAGCTTGCAGCAAGCCAGCAGGACCGATAAATTTATCCGGATTCCACCAGAACGAAGGGCATGCTGTGGAGCAGCATGCACACAAGATACATTCATACATCCCGTCCAATTCGGCTCTTTCTTCTGGTGATTGCAATCGCTCGGTCTCCGGGGGAGGATCATTATTGATCAAATAAGGTTTGATCGAGTGATATTGCTTAAAAAATTGTGTCATATCCACGATTAAATCGCGAATAATCGGCTGGCCAGGCAGAGGGCGGATTTCTATCGGTTCTTTCAGACTGGCTATCGGAGTGATACAGGCTAATCCATTACGACCATTGATGTTCATTGCATCTGACCCACATACACCTTCCCGGCAGGAGCGACGCAAACTTAGGCTGTCATCCTGAGATTTGATTCGAATCAAGGCGTCCAGCAGCATTTTGTCAGTTGGCTCTAACTCAATATCATAATCCTGCATGTAAGGTTTCTCATCCTTGTCAGGATCATAGCGGCTAATTGAGAATCGCATGATTGAAGCTCCTCTGTTTCTTAACAGTTAATATTCACCGATAAGGATAGCAGGTGCAGGGCGATGGCATCGATGCAGCTTAAAAGATTGATGTATTCAGAGTGATACCTAATTATCAAGTCTGTTCAATCTTCTGGGAGATAAAGGTCTTGATTGCATCCACATCTTTATCCATGACCTCAAAGTGTTGAGGAAGGTCTTCCAGATTTTCAAGTCCCGCAGGCCGTATTGGCTCAAATCCCACAGCTTCCTTGATACTTTCGGCAAATTTTGTGGGTAGCGCGGTTTCCAGGCAAATAAGCGGAATGCCCGGTTCGCGATATTCAAGTCCAACTTTTACTCCATCTGCGGTATGGGTGTCAATCAAAACTTTGTATTCATGATAGAGCTTACGAATTGTATCAATACGTGCGGCGTGATGACTGGTTCCAGAAACGAAGCCAAACTCTTTTGTCTTAACCCACAAAGTGTTACCAAATAGATCGAAAGCATTTCCTTTATCAATGGACTGCCACAATTCCTTAACCCGCATAGCATTGCGGTCTGTCAGATCAAAGATAAATCTCTCAAAGTTAGAAGCCTTGGAGATATCCATTGAGGGGCTGCTCGTGTGGTGTGTTTCGCCAGTAGTGCGCGGCCGGTATAGACCCGTACGGAAGAACTCATCCAATACGTCATTTTCGTTGGTAGCTAGAATGAGTTGTTTGATCGGCAGCCCCATCATGCGCGCTACATGACCAGCAAAAATGTTACCAAAATTCCCTGATGGCACAGAAAATGATACTTGTTCATCGTTTGATTGGGTAACTGCAAAATATCCTTTGAAATAATAAACAATCTGTGCAGCTATGCGCGCCCAGTTGATCGAATTGACCGTGCCGATATGGTATTTTTGCTTGAATGCATGATCATTACTTACCGCTTTGACAATATCTTGGCAGTCATCAAAGACACCGCGAATAGCGATATTGAAAATATTTTCATCTTGTAAGGAAAACATTTGCGCGGTTTGGAAGCGGCTCATTTTGCCAAGCGGTGAAAGCATGAAGACACGGATATCGCGTTTGCCGCGCATGGCATACTCAGCGCTTGAACCGGTATCACCGGAAGTTGCTCCGAGAATATTCAGCTCAGCTTTTGTCTTGTCTAATGTATATTCAAACAGATTCCCCAATAGCTGCATGGCAATATCCTTGAATGCCAAAGTGGGACCATTAGACAGGCACAAGATGTGCAACCCAGGTTCGAGAGTTCTAACCAGCGTAATGTCTGGGCTGCCAAATGCTTCTGCTGTGTAAGTACGCGCTATCAAGTGACGCAAATCATTAGCAGGAATGTCATCCATGAAACGGGAAAGTATTTCAAATGCGAGCGCCTGATAGTCAAGAGAACGCCATGTTTCAAGTTCAGACGGACTGATTTTTGGATAAACTTCAGGTACAGCGAGCCCGCCATCAGGAGCAAGACCGCTCAGCAGTATTTCAGTAAAAGTTCTTGGCGACATACCGCCGCGAGTAGAGATATAATGCATAGTATTCTGATTGAATAATGAGAGAGTAGAAGAAATAAACTACTACCCTAGACTAGTTTGAAAAAATACGGCAAGTCAGCTCAAATTGCATCATGCTTATTTGCTTAATTCTTCCAAACGGATACGCACTACCTTTCCTGCCATGGTAGGCAACTTCTCAATTTTATCTATTGCAGCATTAATGTTCTTTTCTATCGTTGTATGGATGAGCATGATGATATTGACTTTATCCTCTTCCTCAGCATGTTCTTTCTGCACCATAGCGTTGATCGAAATATCTGAATCAGCCAAGATGCGTGTGATATCGGCAAGAACGCCAGGTTTATCCATTGTCTGGAAGCGAAGATAGTAAGCTGTTTCAACCTCTTCCATCGGTACGATCGGGATGTCTGATAATAATTCTGGCAGAAATGCGAGATAAGGCACGCGATGTTCCGGATCGGCAGTGAGCAGACGTGCCACATCGACCAAATCAGCTATGACCGAGCTGGCTGTAGGCTCTGCGCCTGCGCCTGCACCATAGTAAAGCGTAGGGCCGGCGGCGTCACCTTTGACGACCACCGCATTCATCACGCCTTCCACATTGGCGATCAGTCTTTTAATAGGAATGAGAGTAGGATGCACACGTAGTTCAATACCCTTCGCTACACGCTTGGTAATACCGAGTAGCTTGATGCGGTATCCAAGTTCTTCAGCGTAGCGGATATCATCATTACTGAGCTTGGTGATGCCTTCGATATAGACCTTGTCGAATCTGACTGGGATACCAAAAGCGATAGCTGCCAAAATGGTTATTTTATGAGCGGCATCGATTCCTTCAATATCGTAGGTAGGATCAGATTCAGCGTAGCCAAGTTTTTGTGCGTGAGCCAACACCGTATCGAATGCGAGCCCTTTCTCACGCATCTCCGACAAAATAAAATTACTGGTGCCATTGATAATGCCAGCGATCCATTCTATCCGATTGGCGGCTAACCCCTCACGTAATGCTTTGATAATGGGAATCCCCCCTGCAACTGCAGCTTCAAAGGCAACAACCACGCCTTTTTGCTGAGCGGCTGCAAAAATCTCACTGCCATGAGATGCCAAAAGGGCCTTATTGGCCGTAATCACATGTTTGCCGTTAGCAATAGCTTGTAGTATCAGCTCCTTAGCAACCGTTTGTCCGCCAATCAATTCGATTACAATATCAATATCGGGACGTGAGACGACTTCGAATGCATCAGCGGTTACGATGGTGTCGCGATCGGCTAGGCGACGTGCTTTTTCAATATCACGGTCGGCAATAATACGGATCACAATATTGCGACCGACACGACGGGCAATTTCTTCCTGGTTACGTTTCAGGACGGCATAGGTACCACCACCGACCGTTCCGATTCCTAATAAACCAACGTTAATGGGCTTCATATTCTGATTTATAAAATTAAACTAAGAATGTTATAAAATAATTAAATTATGAATTTTTCAGAGTTTCTGAGAATATTCAATGAGATTTGCCATGGAATTATACGGGGTGTATCCCATGACGTTTACGATAACGTTCCAGGAAACGTGCAATTCGACCGATTGCTTCAGCCAGATCGTCACTATTGGGTAAAAACACCACCCGGAAATGATCGTGATAGAGCCAATTAAAACCAGTTCCCTGTACTACTAGCACCTTTTCTTCCTGCAACATATCTAGTATGAATTGCTCATCATCTTGAATAGGATAAATTTTTGGGTCCAAGCGCGGAAACAGATATAACGCTGATTGGGGTCGATAGCAGGTTACACCCGGAATATCAGTTAGCAGTTTCCAGGCAAGATCACGTTGCCGCTTGAGTCGCCCAGTAGGCATCGTCAAATCATATATACTCTGATAACCTCCTAATGCAGTCTGGATACCGAATTGTGCGGGTACATTTGCACACAGACGCATAGAAGCCAGCATATTTAAACCCGCAATATAATCCTGTGCACGTTGCTTATCACCCGATACCACTGCCCAACCAGAGCGAAAACCAGCTGCCCGATAATTCTTTGATAAACCATTGAATGTTACAAACAAAATATCATCAGCCAGGGAAGCTACCGAAGTGTGCGTTGCTTGATCGTAAAGTATTTTGTCGTAGATCTCATCAGCATAAATGATTAGATGATGCTGACGAGCAATTTCAATAATCTCAAGCAAGAGGTCAACCGGATATAATGCACCCGTTGGATTATTGGGATTGATGATGACAATTGCGCGTGTACGAGGCGTGATTTTAGCACGAATATCATCCAGATCCGGAAACCAATCAGACTGTTCATCACAAATATAATGGCGTGCAACCCCACCAGCCAACGATACGGCTGCTGTCCACAGGGGATAATCAGGCGCGGGGATGAGCACCTCATCGTTGTTTTCCAGTAGTGCTTGCATGGCAAGCATGATCAGCTCGGAAACACCATTACCAATATAAATGTCATCCATTTGCACGTTAGGAATGCGTTTTTCCTGTGTGTAATGCATGATGGCTTTGCGTGCAGCAAATAGACCCCTTGAATCACAATAACCAGAGGCGGCGGACAGATTTCGGATTACATCCTGTAATATTTCCTCGGGCGCTTCAAAGCCGAATGAAGCAGGGTTACCGATATTGAGTTTGATAATGTGATGACCTTCCTCTTCCATTTGTTTGGCCCGGTCGAGGACGGGACCGCGAATGTCGTAACAGACGTTAGCAAGCTTGCTGGATTTTGTGATGGGCTGCATGATTAGTGTGAAAAACTACGCTGTAGTGGATAGATATTGAAAAAATAAAGAGAATATAATGTTACCTGACCCATATTTTTTTGCAAAAAAGTAAAATAAAAAAATCTGAATTAAGTCTAAATTTTTATTGATAGCTATTTGCTGCACAACGTTTTACAACGCAATAAACTGAAAATAATTTTTAAATACATCCTATCGGTAAAGAACAGACTCTTTATTGATAAATAAGCAGGAGGTTTTACATTGAAGCTGCATCTTTCAGAGCATGAAGGATTCAATATTTTTTCCGGGTATGGGGAAGGCTATATCGCAATTAATCAAGTCCGTTATGAGCATAATTTGATCGTGCTGCCAGATCATATTATCGAGAACTGGCAAATCGAAAGTATAGAGCAATTAAAAGCAGCCCATTTTGATTGCTTACGACCTTTTCAACCAGAAATTATTTTACTCGGAACGGGAACAACACTGCGCTTTCCTAACCCGCAATTGATGAAAGCGATGATTTCTTCAGGGGTTGGTTTGGAAGTAATGGATACCCATGCGACTTGCCGAACCTATAATGTTTTAGCTGCAGAGGGGCGGCGTGTTGCTGCGGCGTTAATTATCTGATTCCATTACTATCTTGCTGAAGAGACATGCACGAATTTATCTTGATTGCACCCCATTTCTAACCAAAAAAGAAAGATCTAATACGTGACGAAAAAGATGAATTTGCCGTTTTATTGCTCGCTAACCTCAATATTTCATCCGATGGGACCTGTTTAGTTTGAATTAGAGAAGGATCCGCCTTGAAGCTACCAACTTCGCCATTATGAATAGCGTGAAATTCCCCAGTCGTCTGGTTGGGAAGCTTGCTAGTGATATCAATTTTCGCTTCACTGAGCAGTGGGACGTAATTTATCAAGAGCCGTGTTCTGTGTGACCCGCCCAATAAACCATGAAGAAATCTGATCGCGGGCTCTGTAATCCAGATCTCCTGGACTTTGTGTGGCGAGCATAAGTCCTAAGCCTGCTGAGCGCGCGCGTCTAAGTAAGTTTTCTAGTGGATCTTTAGTAGCTGATTTCGATTGGACTGGAAGATAAAGATCGGCCTCGTCTAATAGGATAACTGCCTGGAGTTTGTCACTGGGTGATCTTTTTGCGTAGTGGCTTATTTCCAGCAAAAACTGTGCGACCCAGAATAATATGTTTTCATCATTACCGAGATAAGTTGTATTAATAATACTCAGACGGGTTTTGTCTGTATGTTTGTCGGGCTCAAGGCCGAGCAAACTTTGTGCATTGAGTAATTCTCCGTGCTGCGCGAAGAGATTACCACTTGTCAGGCTCAATGTTTGCAAGTCTCCAACCAATTTCTTGAATAATTTTGAGTCAAGCTTGCCAATTGCATTAAGTAATAACGGATCTTCGCTATCAATGAAGTCCATCAATGAATCGAGTGATAAAGCCTGATCTAGCTGCAATTCGCTTAGAATTGCAATCGCTTGTCCAAGGATAGCGATACGGGATTTATCTTGCCCAGAATCTTTGTGGCCCATGATTCTGCCCAATGCAAAGGCGGCATGATTGGCTAGTTGCTTGCGTTCTTCGCTTGGAAGTTGCCCCAGCCCAGAAGGTGCGATAGGAATACTCAAGGTTCGTCCCTGACCTTCTACAGCACCAGGAAGTATAGACAGCGATTTCGATCTTGGCACGAAGCTTATCGTGCATCTGGGCGCGTACAGGATCTGATATTGGAGTCTGCCATGCGGCTTCTAGGGCATAGCTGTATAAATCCCCTTTTCGATCCAATAAAATTGCAGGTACACCTTCTAACAATAATTGCTCGATAATATTCAGGGCCAATGTAGTTTTGCCGCTACCTGAACCACCAAGAAAAGCAGCATGACGAACCAAGTCAGCATGATTAATTTCGTAAGGGCGTGACTGATAATCTTGTGTGACCCCGATTCGTAAGTGTGAAGGATTAGTTGGAATCACTGTCAGAGGAATTGTGTTCTTATTTTTTTCACCCTCCATTGATACACCGGGGTTAGGTCGCTGGGTAGAGTCAAGATTCTCTATATCCAAAATCTGTTGCAATGAAGGCAAGCTGAGCAATGGTTGCTCAGTGTGCAGCCAGTCCAAAAATTTAGGGTGGCTTTCATATTCCTGTTGAAATGATGCCATAGCGACCATAGTGCGCCAATCGGAATCAGCAACCACAATCCTTTGCCCGCCGGCTGCTATGAATTCTCCTAATCGCTTAGGGTCTGTTGACGTTTTGAGATAAGTTATTTCATAAATAGAAAGCAAACTCGTAATATTGAGGTTCTCACACCACTAATAAAACGAGTTTGCGATGCCCCGATTGATGCTCAACGATGAGTTCTGGTCGAAGCTGGAGAAAATTCTGCTTCAAGAAGCGATTTATAACAAGCGCAATTTGCGCATGACAGTAGAAGGTATGTTGTATCGAATGCGGGTTGGTTGTCCATGGCGAGACTTACCCGAGATGTTTGGATGCTGGAATTCCATCTATAAGAGATTCAATGCCTGGTCATTAAGTAACAAGTGGAACAGAATTTTCAAGGCACTGATTATTGATCCAGATTGGGAGTGGGAATTTATTGATGGCAGTTATATTAAAGCGCATCAGTATAGTGCGGGTGCAGCATGTCAAGAACCGCAGGCCATCGGGAAAAGCCGTGCGGGCAACACCACAAAGATTCATTTGGCGGTTGATAGTTATGGTTTGCCGGTTGAATTTGAAATCACCGGTGGAGAAGTGAATGACTGTTCTGTAGCACCACAGCTGATTGCCAGATTACCTGATGCGCAAGCGATTGTAGCGGATAAGGGCTATGACAGTGAGTGTATACGTGAGCAGATAGTAAAGAAGGGAGCCATGGCTGTGATTCCAAGAAAGCGCAATTCGTTGAAGGGTAACGCAGATATGGATTGGGGCTTGTATAGATATCGACATTTGGTGGAAAACGCCTTTGCCCGCCTAAAACAGTACCGGGCAGTGGCTACGCGATATGACAAATTGAAAAGAAATTACGAAAGTATGATTGCCATGGCATGTGGATATCTGTGGCTACCTATGTGAAATGTCAACAGACCCTAGATATTCTAAAAAATATTTATCTAGTGCTTGTCTTGCAAGCAGTTCTTCTAACCAACATAAAAATAGTGATTGAGATGCAGTAGGGGGCCAAATTATTGTTGTTAATGTATGGTTTGTTATCCATCTCTGCCATATTTTCCGAATGTTGTTAGAATATCCATTTAAAGTAGAAAGTGTTGGAATGCCTTGTTTGCGCCATTGTTGGTGTGTATCGAGCTGGGAAAGAACAAATTCCATTCGTTTTGTTTGAGCTATATCAAGGTTGAAAACCATTTGTTCACCTGTTTTTTTGGGATTGGGCTCAGTTGTATGTAAGTATCTTTTCAATAATCTAATGATTCCTATCATATTAGCTTGAGGATCCGATGCGCTTTTCCAAGCATACTTGACTGAGATGAGATAATCAAAGTAGTACGGTTTTTTATTAGAGTATTAAGTGCATCTTCAACTAATGCACAATGGCTATCAAACTCGGCTGTTGTTTCATCAATAATGACAATCGTCGGATTTTTAAGTAACACCCGGGCGATCAAGATACGTTGGTGCTGATTTGCCGAGAACTCAACATCTTTTCTGTCGATTCTGGTTTGCAGTCCCTGCGGCATTTCACGAGCAAATTTTGTCACATGGCATGTGCGTGCAACTTTCATGATGCTGGCTTCCATTGCGCAGTGCGTTGTACCATATGCGATATTGGCTGCGATGGTATCGTTGAGAAGCTTGGTGTCAGGTGTTAACCACGCAATATTGGCACGCAAGTCAGCTAGCTTTATTGTGGCGATATCGATGTCGTCTAGCAATATTCTTCCATTTGTTGGGTGAATGAAACGTGCAATGAGATCGATTAATGTTCTTTCCTGACCTTCGCTGGAACTTGCCAACGCAACGATTTCACCCGGCTGGATCGTCAATGTGAGATTGAAGAGGGGAGGGCAAGTTTGTGAGTAATCACAAGCGCTGACTTCTTCAAACCGTATTTGACCGCGCGCGCTTGCGATCTCAACTTTCCCTGGATCAGATTCATTTTGCTGGGCAAGGAGTGAATCGATATTGTGGATGATGTGTAACCTATTTTGCGAAGATGTCAGTATGTTTAGTAATTGTTTTACTGGAAGAACAAGCATTAGTATTGCTGTGATCAAAGCACCGGCATCTCCGACCGTCATCATGCCAAGAGAGATTTGCTGCTTAAAAAGGAAAAAGAATACCGCTAAAATCGTAGCAATAATTAAGAATGCAAGGGTTTTGCTAAACGTTTTGACAACTGCTTGCTTTAGGTTAAGACTTCTTTGCTGCTCAATGGAATTGCAAAAATGTTTGCTTTCTTGTAACTGGCTGCCATTGAGCTTGATCGATTTGATGTGTTTGATCGATGTTAAGGATAAGAGAGGGGAGGCCATTGATAGATGAGGTGTTTTCTGATCCAAGTCGCTTGCTTGAGAGATAAATTGCATGATTGAGCCAATAATCAATGCGATTAGAAGTCCCATGACTGAGAATTCCCAATTTAAGAACAGCATCACTGTCAGCAAGCCAATTGCTGTTAATATTTCTTTCCCTAGAATGGTGAGTATCTGAACGATGTCATCAGTAGTCTGCTCGATATCAGAGAAGAGGTTGGCATTGAGCTTATCTGGATCCGCTTCTTCTGGGTAAGAAACAGGTAGCGCCAGGAGTTTCTCAAACAGTAATTTTCGCTGATCCATACTGACTTTCCCGATTATCCAATTGATTGCGTAACTATTAAAAAAGTTTGCGACACCATGTAAAGTTAATAAGCCGAGTATAGTGAGTAGAACAAACTGAAATTCTTCTAATTCATGTTCAATGACTAGAATACTATCGAGTAATTGTTTGATGAGTAATGGTAAGAGGGATGTAGTCACTGCAACGGCAATTAAACTGCTGATAGCGATTGCGACCATCGTTCTGTAGGGAGCAATCCATGCTATAAGGCGGTAGAGCAAATGTTTTTCGATCATGACCAGCTTATCTAAATATCAAGATACAATTGATGCATTTTGCAGCAGGGGAGGTAAAGAAAAAATTAGACACGTCGTTAAGTACAAGAAACATTATGGCCAATTTATATAATCTATTTTAGTCAGGCTTTTGTTCGAATAATTGATAGAAGCATTCAAATTTAACGCAATAAAATGATAAAAATGACTCCAATGCATCCAGTTAATCAGACACAGACTGCCGTTTGCCGAAGAAAGGGTATTATTCTAGCGGGTGGTTCTGGCACACGGCTATATCCTGTTACTCAGGTTATTTCCAAGCAGCTGCTACCGATTTTTGATAAACCAATGATCTATTATCCGCTAAGTACACTGATGCTGGCGGGTATTCGAGATATTCTCATTATTTCTACACCACAGGATACGCCGCTTTTTAGATATCTGCTGGGAAGTGGTGAGCACTGGGGGCTGAATTTATCTTATGCTGTTCAGCCTTCACCAGATGGATTGGCTCAAGCTTTTATCATTGGCGAATCATTTATCGGCAATGATAATTCTGCACTTATTCTGGGGGATAATATTTTTTATGGGCATGATTTCCATTATTTGCTCGAGAATGCCATGATGCGTCAAGAAGGTGCGAGTGTTTTTGCCTATCATGTCAATGATCCTGAACGTTATGGTGTGGTTGAGTTTGATCAAAAAGGGCTTGCGGTCGATCTAGAAGAAAAACCCAAGCAGCCAAAATCAAATTATGCTGTAACTGGTTTGTATTTCTATGATCAACAGGTAGTTGATTTTGCGAAAGGTCTTAAACCTTCAGCACGTAATGAACTGGAAATTACTGATCTCAATCGGATTTATTTAGTTCAAAATGGGCTCAACGTTGAAATTATGGGTCGTGGCTATGCCTGGCTCGATACGGGTACCTATGATTCTTTGCTGGATGCCAGTAAATTTGTGGCAACGATAGAACACAGACAAGGACTTAAAATAGCCTGTCCAGAAGAAATTGCTTATCGAAAAGGATGGATTGATGCTGCCCAATTGGAAAAGCTGGCTCATCCATTAACTAAAAATGGTTATGGTCAGTACTTGATGCAGATTCTCAAGCATGGTCATATAGACAGTGCGAGTAATGAGGAGAGGTTTGGTTGAATATGAAAGCTACGCAATTAATGATACCTGAGGTATACCTCATTGAACCACGCGTATTCGGTGATGAGCGTGGTTTCTTCTTTGAAAGTTATAATCAGCGCCAATTCGACGCTTTAATCGGTAGAAATGTTACGTTTGCCCAAAGCAATCATTCCCGTTCTGTGAAATATGTTTTGCGCGGATTGCATTATCAAATCAAGCAGCCTCAGGGTAAGTTGGTGCGTGTGATTGCAGGTGAAGTGTTTGATGTGGCAGTAGATCTTCGTAAAACTTCTCCTACATTTGGGCAGTGGGTGGGAGAAATTCTTAGTGCGGAAAATAAGAAACAACTCTGGATCCCTGAAGGTTTTGCCCACGGTTTTGTCGTACTTTCAGCATTTGCAGAATTTCTCTATCAAACAACTGATTACTGGGCACCTGAATATGAGCGTAGTGTTCTGTGGAATGATCCGGTATTAAATATCCACTGGCCCATCGAGAGTGAACCTGTGCTATCCACCAAAGATTCGCAAGGAAAATCTTTTTACGAGGCAGAAGTTTACGACTAATGGACTGGTCTGCCCTTTTGGTCAGGCTAATAGCAGCAATTATTTTATCTAAAAACCGCAATTGACCGTTTGATTGGAGAGTTAAACCCATTACATATAGAGGCATTTTCGAAATTTTCTTATTTACCAGAATGGTGAGACTGCTACGGGGTGCATCATATGTCGCTCCAGGCGCGAATGCGGCGTTGCTCTTCGTTGCAAAGAGCTGCCCTGCGGCCTCATCGCGCCTTACCTCGTATCTGGATCACCACACGCTCCTCCCCGTCCAACTGCGGTTTCTAGGTTTAGTCAATGACTAGATCTAAATCGCTTTATTTCTGCAATGCCTGTGGTGGCCAAACTTTGAAATGGCAGGGCCAGTGCCCGCATTGCCGGGAATGGAACACGCTAGTAGAAACAGTTGCTGAGAAAACGAGATTCACGAGTTTCGATAAAAATGGCTTTCGCTATATTTCTGCAACTGAGGTTAGCCAAGTATGCAATTTAAATGAGGTTGAAACAGAGGAATCTCCGCGTTACTCAACAGGGATAATCGAATTTGATCGCGTATTGGGGGGCGGCTTGGTGCGGGGAGGGGTTGTCCTGCTTGGTGGCGATCCCGGTATTGGTAAATCTACGCTGTTATTGCAGGCATTCTCGGCCATGTCGGCCCGGCACGAGGTATTGTATGTCAGTGGGGAGGAGTCGGCGCAACAAGTTGCACTACGTGCCAAACGTTTGGCGCTTGAGGTGTCAGCAGTCAAACTGTTGACAGAAATTCGGTTGGAAAACATTCAGGCAGTACTTGCTGAATCTCAACCCAAAGTGGCCGTGATTGATTCGATTCAGACAATTTATTCGGATGCGCTGCAATCGGCACCAGGGTCAGTTGCTCAGGTGCGCGAATGTGCTGCTCAGTTGACACGATTAGCTAAGACTCAAGGAATCTGCATGCTTCTAATTGGTCATGTTACCAAGGAGGGTGCACTGGCTGGACCGCGTGTGCTGGAACATATGGTGGATACCGTGCTGTACTTTGAAGGTGATACCCATTCCAGCTTTCGTTTGATTCGGGCATTCAAGAACCGCTTTGGCGCCGTCAACGAATTGGGTGTTTTTGCAATGACCGAGAAAGGTCTGCGTGAAGTGAGCAATCCCTCAGCCTTGTTTCTTTCCCATCATGATAGCCGAGTGCCCGGCGCTTGTGTGATGGTGACACAAGAAGGCTCGCGTCCATTATTGGTAGAGATCCAAGCATTGGTAGATGCTGCGCATGCGCCTAATCCCAGGCGATTAAGTGTGGGATTAGAACAAAATCGACTGGCAATGTTACTGGCGGTATTGCACCGACATGCAGGCATACCTTGCTTTGATCAGGATGTCTTTATCAATGCGGTAGGTGGTGCCAAAATCACAGAGCCTGGCGCAGATTTGGCTGTGGTCCTTGCGATTGTTTCTTCCCTGAAAAACAAACCATTGCCAGAAAAAATAGTGGTGTTCGGTGAAATCGGCTTGGCAGGAGAAGTGCGTCCCGTTCAGCGTGGTCAGGAGCGATTAAAAGAGGCGGCCAAATTGGGTTTTGTTAAAGCGATTATTCCCAGAGCTAATCAGCCCAAACAATCTATCCCTGGCCTTGAAATTATCGCGGTGCAGCGGATCGAAGAAGCAGTGATTCAATTGCGTTGAAGAAGTATTAATCCGATTTTTATAACCAAAACTGAAGATCATGAAGGCCAGATCTTGTATTCTGATAATACTTTTCATTATGGGACTGCTAGCTGCTGCGATCTTGCCGCCCATTCCTCAACCTCTTTCTTATCATGAATTTATTGACCAGCGCTCATTTCTGGGTATCCCTAATTTTTTCAACGTTATTTCTAATCTGATTTTTTGGGTTGTTGGGGTAGCTGGTTTAGTATTCCTGAGACATGTGCTGGTGTTGCCCTCACAAAAAACGTTTACTGCATTGTCAGAATGTTGGCCATACGTGATCGTATTTTTAAGTACTATCCTGGCAAGTGTGGGATCAGCTTATTATCATTGGCAACCAGATAACAATACTTTATTTTGGGATAGGTTACCCATAGCAACTGGAATCATGGGCCTATTAGCTGCAACCATGACGGAGCGGATTGGTGTCAAACAAGGCTTGCAATGGTTACCAGTATTACTAATAATTGGAGCTGCTAGTGTAATTTACTGGTACTGGAGTGAGTTACAAGGTGTCGGGAGCCTGAATTTTTATATCGTCGTGCAAGTCTACTCGATACTATTGATCGTTTTACTGGCGATTCTGTTTCCATCTCGCTATACGCGAGGACGAGATATTTACGTGGTTATTTCCCTTTATGGTCTGGCTAAGCTGGCAGAAATACTGGATGAGGAGATCTATCATTTCGGTCAGATTATTAGTGGTCACACGGTTAAACATCTTCTCGCAGGTCTTGCCGTTTACTGGATTCTACGCATGCTAAAAAAGCGAAGATTAGCAGAGAGATTTGATCAAGCAGATTAAATAAGGAAAGGTAATTAGAAATGAAAATATCCAAATCTATTGCAAGGCTGATGGCAAATGAATAAACGGTATACTACGGCAGTGATCTGCCGTAGTTGTTTGTTCAGTCTTCGCTTTTCACAGATAATTAATTGCTTGATTCAGCATAAATTCCTGAGTTAAATTGACCTGGGCGTCTAAAGGAGCGTTTCTTGCCATCGTTAGCAGTGGAACGCTCGAATTTATGAGGGTGGTTCCTGTTTGAATCTGCGTGATTAAATGAATTTCTTTCATTTGATGCCCAAGAACGATTACGCTTATGAACAACATGAGGAACTTTTTGGGTTTTTCCCTCATTTTGCCCAATTCGTGGCTTGAATTTTGGTTCCATCCCTGGAATGACAGAAGGGGTAATGCGCTGACCCATGAAACGTTCAATTCTCTTCAGGCTGATGCTATCTTTCCCGGAGGCAAAGGAAACAGCAACGCCTGAAGCGCCAGCGCGGCCTGTTCGTCCGATACGATGCACATAGTCTTCAGCAAATTTCGGCAAATCAAAATTAATAACGTGAGTGATATCGGCGATATCAATTCCTCTTGCCGCCACATCAGTTGCAACCAGTATACGAAGTCTGCCATTACGCAGTTTAGTCAACGTGCGCGTGCGTTCACGCTGACTCATGTCGCCGTGGAGTGCTTCAGCCCCATGTCCTTGTGCTGCGAGATCATCAGCTAATTCATCTGCGTCACGTTTGGTTGCAGTAAAAACAATGGCTTGCTTGAGTGATTGATCACGCAATAGATGATCGAGCAGTCTATTCTTGTGAGAGAGATCATCCACGTAATGAAGTCGCTGCTCAATGTTTTCCAGCTTGGTGCGCTGTGAAGCAACTTGGATACGTTTAGGGGACTTCAATAAACGTGCTGCAATTTTGTCTATCGTCGAGTCAAGTGTGGCGGAGAACAATAATGTTTGACGACTTGATGGTGTAGCTGAGGCAATACTTTCGACATCTTGGACAAATCCCATGTCTAGCATACGATCTGCTTCGTCTAATACCAACATTTCCAGGCGGGAGAAATCAATACGTCCCCGCTGAATATGGTCGATTAGACGTCCGGGTGTTGCAACCAAGATATCGACATTTTGAGATAATAATTTGTTTTGCAATACGTAAGACATTCCACCCAAAATACTAACGACTTTAATGCGAGGCAGGTATTTGCCATACTTGCTTGCTGCATCAGAGACTTGCAAGGCTAATTCACGAGTGGGTGTCAATACGAGGATGCGCGGTCCACGACCATGTACTTTTGTAGGTGTAGCGATGCGATGAAGTGCGGGTAACATGAATGCAGCCGTTTTGCCGGTGCCTGTTTGGGCCGAAGCCATGACATCATGACCTTGAATTAATTGTGGAATAGCTTGTTGTTGGATAGGTGTTGGTGTGGTGTAACCTAAATCATTAATTGCTTTGATAATAGCGGGATGTAAATTCAAATCTTCAAAAGACACGTTGTTTTCCTGATGTGTATAAATAAAAAATACGCGAGCAGGGATTGAGACCAGAAACTCGTAGGTAACAAATACCGCTGGCGCAAAAATAAAGCATCGCAGCTAACCAGTGGTATTACGCAATTTCCAGACTACGTAGTGGGAAAATCGGAAGAAGGTCAGAAACGATGGAATCTAAAAAGATAGCTACTATTTGTAGTAGACCATTCAGTATACCGGAATTACCAAATATGTCGAGTCTTTTTTTCAATTGCCGAGACAAAAAAGCTGGCTATCTTAAAGAAAGAACGCTATTTACTTTCGGAACTGGTGCGAAAGCAGACAGCAAGCATTAATACTTGGCTGAAGTTATCGTTACTTTAGCGAATTTACGCTTGCCTACTTGGATAATGATGGTTTCACCCGCTGCTATTTGGATTGCCTTATCGATAATTTTATTACCATTTAGCTTTACACCTCCCTGCTCAATCATCCGCAACGCTTCGCTGCTACTAGATGTCAATCCTGCTTGCTTCAGTAACTGGGCAATAGAAATATTGTTATCGTCAATCTGGAGTAATTTTTCAGGAATGTCATCTGGTATCGCCCCTTTTTTAAAGCGAGTCTCGAAATCGATCAGTGCTTTCTCAGCATCCGCCTTAGTATGGAAGCGGGTAACGATCTCCTGAGCAAACAGTACTTTAATTTCTCGTGGATTTCGACCTTGCTCTACCTCCTGCTTCCACTCATGGATAGTATCTAATGATTCAAATGACAATAACTCAATATAGCGCCACATCAAAGTATCGGAAACTGACATGAGTTTTCCGAAGACATCGGGAGGGCTTTCAGTAATACCAACATAGTTATTCAAAGATTTGGACATTTTGTTGATGCCATCTAATCCTTCCAGCAATGGCATGGTGAGAATGCATTGAGGGGGCTGGCCAAAATGTTTTTGTAATTCGCGTCCCATCAATAAATTGAATTTTTGGTCAGTACCGCCTAATTCGATATCGGCCTTGAGAGCAACTGAGTCATAGCCTTGAATGAGCGGGTAGAGAAACTCATGGAGAGCAATAGGTTGGTTATTACGATAACGTTTGTTGAAGTCGTCTCTTTCCAGCATCCGGGCAACAGTGTGAGTTGCAGAAAGTTTGATTAGATCAGCGGCGTTAAGTTTATCCATCCAGGTGGAGTTAAATACTACTTCGGTTTGGTCCGATCTAAGAATTTTAAAAACCTGACTTGTATAAGATTTTGCATTCTGCGTGACTTCCTCACGTGTTAGCGGAGGGCGTGTTGAATTTTTACCAGTAGGATCGCCGATCATTCCCGTAAAATCACCAATCAGAAATAGGATATGGTGACCCATATCCTGCAATTGGCGTAGCTTATTGAGCAATACCGTATGACCCAGGTGCAAATCAGGCGCAGTAGGGTCAAATCCAGCTTTAACTCTCAAAGGAGTGCCGGCCTTGAGTTTTTGGATTAATTCTTCTTCTACCAACAGTTCATGACAACCGCGTTTGATTTTTTTTAATTGATCGGTAATTGAATTAGGCACAATAAATACAATGGGTTATTTTTGGGATCTTAAAAATCTGCTTATTTTAAGTTTGTTTGCTATGGAATACCAGGCTAGTGATTGCACATTTTTGTGCTAGACTTTACGGCCGGCTCATAACAGGGCTCCAATAGATAGGAGATGTAACATAAGATGCTATATACGTCACCACGCGATAAAATGAGAATTCTAGCGCAAAAGCCATCGGTGTTTACACATAAAAGATTACGGTGGTTAACAATCTTATCCAGTCTGCCCCTATTTGGTATGGTAACTGCATTTGGTATCGCGCCAAATACTTCTTTGCAAGATATCCCAGAACGTAAAATTGTTCGTACTCTTCCACTTCCTGAAATGGCAATTTCTACTGATACTAATAGTGCTTTCTGGCGTCAGGAAAACATTCGTCGTGGGGACACGATTGCTGCGATTCTTTCGCGCTTGGAAATTAATCAGCAGGATAAAGACAATTTCTTACGCGCTGCCAAAGACAGTAAGGCAATGCGGCAACTCAAACCAGGAGAAATTATTCATGCTGAAACAACAGCAGATGGGGAATTGTTAGCGCTACGATATTTTTATGGCAATGGTGAGCAGTTCCTCATAGAGAAGGTTGATGATGCTTATGAAATGAGCGAGCAATCTGCTGAAGTAAACGCGCGTGTCAGTGTTGGGTCTGGAGTTATAGAAAGTTCTTTGTTTGCAGCCACGGATGCTGCTGGATTGCCCACTAGTATTGCGATCCAGATTGCTAATATTTTCGCATCAGATATTGATTTTTACCGCGACTTGCAAAAAGGTGATCGTTTCACGGTTGTTTATGAGACTTTTCATGATAATGGCGAGAATACTCAATATGGGCGTGTTTTAGCGGTTGAATTTATCAACAAGGGTAAATCTTATCGGGCAGTCTATTTCCAAGCCTCCGATGAAGAAGGTGATTACTATACACCTTCCGGTGAGAATTTACGCAAACCGTTTTTGCGAGCGCCACTAGAATTTTCTCGAATCAGTTCAGGATTCACAAATGCTCGTTTCCATCCGATATTGAAGCAATGGCGAGCTCATAGGGGAATTGATTATGCAGCACCAACTGGTACCCCTGTTATGGCAACGGCAGATGGAATATTAGAGTACAGTGGGTGGAAGAACGGATATGGTAACCTGATCGTATTAAAGCACCGGGAAGAATACAGTACTGCTTATGGGCATTTATCCGCTTTCAAAAAAGGAATACAAAAAACAAGATATATTAAGCAAGGTGAAGTGATCGGATATGTTGGTTCAACCGGAATGGCAACAGGTCCACATCTACATTATGAGCTTCGTATAAATGGTGTTCAGCGCGATCCGTCAAAGATGGTAATGCCTGCTGCACTTCCTATCAGTAAAAGAAATAGAGCTGCATTTCATAGAGATACTAAAGAACTTGTTGCTCGCTTAGATCTGCTTCGTAATGCCAATTTTGCTTCCGCCAACTGATTCCTAGGTTTTGTAAATATACTACAGTTTAGCGAGTTAATCCTTTGAGAGAATCTCTTTATATAGGGATCATGTCTGGAACAAGCCTCGATGGAGTGGATGCAGCTTTAGTCGACTTTAATTCTTCGACTCCTTCCTTGGTCCAGACTTATTTCTTGGCATACGACAAATACTTACGGGAGCAGTTGTTGGCGTTAAATCAGGCTGGCTATGATGAGCTTCATCGTGCTGCTTTACTGAGTAATAAACTATCTAGATCATATGCTGATGCGGTAGAAGGTCTTCTTGGCAAAAGTGGGATTAGCTCGCAAAGTATTACTGCTATTGGCTGTCATGGGCAGACAGTGAGACATTGTCCTCAATCTGAAAGTGCTTATAGTATCCAATTAGGTAATGCTGCACTTTTGGCGGAACTTACTGGTATTACTGTAGTTGCAGATTTCCGAAATCGTGATATCGCAGCAGGAGGGCAGGGTGCTCCTTTGGTGCCGGCATTTCATCAGGTTATGTTTGGCCGTCCAGAAAAACATCGTATCATAGTTAATATTGGTGGCATTGCAAACATTACTAGTCTTTCACCTAAGGGGGAGGTTATTGGTTTTGATTGCGGCCCAGGAAATATATTAATGGATGCTTGGTGTTTACAGCACAAAGGAAGCATCTATGATCACAATGGCTCCTGGGCTGAAACTGGATGTATTATTCCAGGATTACTGGAAGCATTGCTAGCATTTTCCTTTTTCTCGCTACCACCACCGAAAAGTACGGGTAGAGAGATGTTTAATAGTGAGTGGTTAAAAAGTTATTTGCATGGAAAAGAATCACCCAAAGATGTGCAAGCAACATTGCTGAGACTTTCTGTTGAAGCAATTGCGCAATCCATAAAGTTTCATTTCCCGGAGGTCGAAGAAATTTATTTGTGTGGAGGGGGTGCACGCAATGGAAAGTTGGTAGCTGAGCTGGAAGCAGCTTTACCTGGGAAAAGCGTGAATCTGACCGATATGTTGGGTATCGATGCAGATTGGATGGAAGCGTTTGCGTTTGCCTGGTTAGCCAAACAAACGATTAGTAAAGTGCCTGGTAATCTTCCCTCTGTTACGGGTGCTCAAGGTCACCGGATTCTTGGGGCAATTTATACTGCCTGAGCCTCGGTGGCTAAACAATTAAATAGAGAAGGAAGAGCCACAGCCGCATGTACTTGCTGCAGAGGGGTTCCGAATAATGAACTGCGCTCCTTGAGGATTCTCCTGGTAATCAATTTCGGCACCAATTAAATATTGGAAGCTCATTGAATCAACTAAGAGTTTTACTCCTTCTTTTTCCATAACAAAATCATCTTCATTAATGATTTCATCGAAAGTAAAACCATATTGAAAGCCTGAACATCCTCCCCCACTTACGAAGACTCTTAATTTTAAATTATGGTTTCCTTCTTCTTCTATAAGATGCTTAACTTTGTCTGCTGCATTCTCAGTAAAAATTAAAGGTGACTGCTTTTCAGTATTTACGTTAGTAATCGTTGCGCTCATATCTCTCCACCTATCTATTATTAAATAAAAATCTTGAATAAGTTATGTTGTTATTTTGATATTTTAAAAATCAACTTATGCCTGAAATTTATTTTATTTAGAAGTATTTCTCTTGGAACAGTTTCTTATTCAATAGATAAATTAAGTTCAAAATATTGTTTAAGGCAATAATGGAACATGTTCAATTCCTAATGTTTCCGAAAATCCAAATATAATATTCATGTTTTGTACTGCCTGCCCCGCTGCGCCCTTCACGAGATTATCTGTTACCGAAAGTATTACCGCAATGTCGCCATCCTGGGGGCGATGTACTGCAATTCGACAATAATTAGATCCCCGGACGGAGCGTGTTTCTGGATGATTGCCCGTTGGCAGTACATCAACAAATGGCTCTTTGGCATAACGATCCACATATAAAGTTTGCAAATCAACCTTATTAGTAAGTTTTGCATAGAGCGTTGCATGTATTCCGCGAATCATGGGTGTAAGGTGAGGCACAAAGGTAAGACCAATCTGTTTCTTAGCTATATTGGATAAGCCCTGTTTTATTTCAGGTAGATGGCGATGCCCTGGCACTGCATAAGACTTGAAGTTATCAGCAGCTTCTGAAAATAAGGTATGGACTTCTGCTTTACGTCCTGCGCCTGATACTCCTGATTTAGCATCAGCAATCAGATGATTCATATCTACTACCCCAGCTTCAATTAAAGGCAAGAAGCCTAATTGTACTGCGGTAGGATAACAACCAGGGTTAGCTATTAGTCGCGCATTTTTTATTTGTTCACGATTTATTTCAGGTAAACCATATACTGCTTCTGCAACTAATTCCGGACAAGCATGAGGCACTCCATACCACTTTTCCCATTCCGCGACATCTTTGATACGAAAATCTGCAGATAAATCAATAACAAGAACACCAGCGTCGTACAAGGCTTTTGCCTGTTGCATAGCAACTCCATTGGGCGTTGCAAAAAAAATGATATCACATTTGTTTAGCTCCGCTTTGCTGGGATCAGTAAACTTAAGTGTTACTTGTTTACGTAAACTGGGAAATAATTCATCAACAGACATGCCAGCTTCCTGGCGCGATGTGATTACTTTTAATTGAACTTTTGGGTGTTGTGCGAGAATGCGTAACAACTCTACCCCTGTGTAGCCTGTTCCGCCTACTATACCGACTTTTATCATAGAGTTCCTGTGCCCTAGAGCATATCTTAATTCTGGTAAAACAAAAAAGCCGCCAATATAGGCGGCTTTTATTGAAAAGTTTAATAAATCAGCGTTTAGAAAATTGTTTACGCCGCCGCGCTTTACGTAAACCAACTTTCTTCCGCTCAACCTCACGCGCGTCGCGTGTCACAAAACCTGCCTTACTTAAAACTGGTTTAAGGGAAGCGTCATAATCAATTAGAGCCCTGGTTATTCCGTGGCGTACTGCCCCTGCTTGTCCAGATTCTCCGCCACCGCAGATATTGACCATTATATCCAGATTCGTCACGTTACCAGTTAATTCAAGCGGTTGACGAACAATCATGCGACCGGTTTCACGTGAGAAATACTCATCGAGTGGTTTATTATTTATGGTAAATAGACCATTTCCCGGTTTAATAAAGACTCTAGCTACAGCGCTCTTCCTGCGACCAGTCCCGTAATTATAATTTATTGCCATAAATTAAGCCCTGATGTCTAATAGCTTTGGTTGCTGTGCAGTATGAGGATGTGTGTCTCCTGCATACACCTTAAGTTTTTTGAACATGGCATAACCTAAAGGACCTTTAGGTAACATGCCTTTAACTGCTTTTTCTAAAGGCCTTCCAGGAAAACGTGCATGCATTTTCTTGAAACTAGTTTCGTATATTCCTCCAGGATAGCCACTGTGACGGTAATATTTCTTATCTTCTGCCTTATTACCCGTTACACGTATCTTGTCAACATTAACGACAACGATATAATCTCCTGTATCAATATGAGGAGTATAGATAGGTTTATGTTTTCCACGCAAACGATGTGCTATCGCTGCAGCTAATCTTCCTAAAACTTTATCGGTCGCATCTATAACAAACCAATCATGTGTGATTTCATGTGGTTTAGCTGAAAAGGTTTTCACTGAACTTATCTCGCTTTTATTTTATTGAGTGTATTCTTCTTATACACAAATCAACAAAGAATATTATGCTAATCAAAAGAAATTGTCAATTTTCAAGTCTCTTCCAGTATAAAATCAGTCTGCAGAGAGCTGACAGATAATTAGATTTCTAATGGAAAATCTAGCTTTTTCTCGGATTACTTACTATTTGATTGAAGAATATTGATAGTGACGTAATATTGCATTATTTCTAGAATAAACGTAACATCCTAAATTTTTTTTAGCAAGAATTAAGGAATTATATGGCCAATACTGCGCAAGCCAAGAAGCGGGCAAGACAAACTATCGTGAGGCGAGAGCAAAATTTTAGCTTGCGATCCAGAATGAGAACTGCGATCAAAAGCGTAAGAAAAGCGATTGAATCTGGAGATAAAAATTTAGCTGAGACTGTGTTTAGGAAATCAACCAGTATTTTGGATTCTATCGCAGACAAAAGGATTATTCATAAAAATAAGGCCGCGCGGCATAAAAGCCGTTTAGCAAGTTCGATTAAAGCTATGGTGTGATAATCTGGGTAGAAATTTTCGTGTATTAATTTTTTAAAAAAGAAACTTAAAAAAGCAAAAAGGGAGGAGAGAGGAATGAATGCCAGGAAATGGCTGAAGGGGCTAGCAATAGCCTGTGGGGTAATGTTTGCTGGGGTATTGCATGCGAACCTATCGACAGTACCGGATGAGACGTACAAGGCATTGAATCTGGATCGTAGCAAAGCGACGCCGAAAGAGACCTATGAAGCGCTGGTCAAGCGCTACAAAGATCCTGCGCAAGGAGCAGGGCGTGGCACGATGGCTGAATACTGGGAACCGATCCCCTATAGCATGTATTTAGACCCGAACACATTTTACAAACCACCTTCCTCGATGAAGGAAGTAGCCAGCCGTAAAGAATGCGTGGAATGTCACTCAGACGAATCACCGGTGTGGGTGCATGCATGGAAGCGCAGCACCCATGCCAACTTAGACAAAGTACG